>CAJOEQ010000211.1 GCA_905233515.1 uncultured Synergistales bacterium | reverse complement strand
ACTTCATACGGCCTCAGAAAAGAATTATTGCGTGCTTTGAATGAACGCGGCTTTGATACTCCTATGGAAGTTCAAGACAGAGTCTTATCTGAAGGCTGGAATCATGATTTTATTGTTCGTGCTAAAACAGGTTCAGGAAAGACTCTCGCGTTTCTTTTACCGTTAATGCAGGAACTTAAAATCGGCGAAAAAGTACCGCAAATTTTGATACTCGCTCCCACTAGAGAATTAGCACAGCAGACAGCAGAAGAGTCCGAATTTCTCGGCAAATTCTTAAAAGTTTCTACAGCTTCACTCGTCGGAGGCATGGACATTTACCCGCAATTAAGAACTCTTAAGCACGGCGCGGCAATTATCGCAGGAACTCCCGGACGTGTAAGAGACTCTTGACACTAGCGAAATAAAAAATGTCGTTCTTGATGAGGGCGATTTAATGCTTGATATGGGATTTCGTGAAGAGTTAGAGTCAATTCTTGACTCAATGCCTGAAGGCCGGAGATGGCTATTTTCTGCAACTATGCCCGACGAAGTTAAAGAATTAGCAAATAAATATTTGAACGATCCTATAACGCTTTCAATCGATGACGAGGACTCACAGCATGAAGACATTTCACACAGAGTCTACAAGATTCCTTCTAAGAAAAGATTTGAGGGACTTGTCGATATTCTTTTATGGGAACACCCGGCAAGAAGTCTTGTATTTTGTCATACAAAAATGGAATCTATCGAAATCGCTCAAAGATTACAGGATCACGGCTTCAGTTCAGCAGCTTTACAGGGCGATATGACTCAGAGTGAAAGAAACGCAGTATTAGCCTCGTTTAAATCCGGTTCGATTCCTTGTTTAGTTGCTACAAATGTCGCAGCGCGCGGACTCGATATTGAAGGAGTGAGTCATGTTATTCAATTAGGACTCCCTGACGATAAAGAGACTTTCATACACAGAAGCGGCAGAACCGGGCGGGCTGGTCATGAAGGCGTAAATATAGTCTTGCTCTCACCTCCTGAAATGCGCAAATTTCGGGACATGTCAAGGATACAAGTATAAAAACTGAATGGCTTGATATTCCCAGCATTGATAAAATTCATTCAGCATGGAGGGACGCAGCCGAGCAGGAAATTTTTGCAGCACCTGTTGACTCATATTACGGGGAGTGCGTGAAATGGGCGGCTGATTTAATAACTCGTGCGGCTCCTAAAGTCATTATCGCTAAATTATTATCTGTCTTGAGTGCTAAGAATAAAGGCTATAATCTTGAAAGCGAGCTTAAACACGAACTCGAACGACGAGACAAACGCAAAAATTTTAGTAATCACAATAAGCAGTCTCAAGCTAAATCACAGCAAAAACCGGCCAAGCCCGCAAAAAATTATCACAGCAAAAGCAAAACAGGCCGATATTCTGACAATGATAAACGAGAACGCAAAAATTATTCCCGCAAATATTGATTAAAGTTTAATTTAATATGCTATCATAAAGCGCAATAAATTTTTATCAGGGGGGTAAATTTTTATGTCATTCTTAGGCGAAAATATTAAAAAATTAGGCTTTGGATTAATGCGCCTGCCTCACATTGACGAAAACACAATCGATATTGAGCAGACTAAAAAAATGGTCGACGAGTTTTTGCAGGCCGGTTTTACTTATTTTGATACCGCGTGGGCTTATCCAGGCAGTGAGGACGCTATGAGAGTCGCTCTTGTCGAACGTTACCCGAGAGAAAATTATCAGATTGCTACGAAAAATGCAGCTTGGATCAATTGCAAGACTAAAGAAGACGCTATCAATCAATATACAACGTCATTAAAACAGTCAGGCGCGGGATATTTTGATTTTTACTTACTGCACAATTTAGGCGATTCAAGGACTGCAGCATTTGAAGAATTCGGGCTCTGGGATTATTTCCTGAAGGAGAAAGAAGAAGGCCGCATTAAACATTTAGGATTTTCTTTTCACTCAACGCCTGAACAGTTAGACGAGATTTTAAATAAACATCCTGAGGCGGAATTTGTACAGCTTCAAATTAATTACGGTGATTGGGAGAGTCATTCTATTCAGTCAAGAGCCTGCTATGAAGTCGCGCGTAAACATAATAAGCCCGTTATCATAATGGAACCTGTAAAGGGCGGGAATTTGGCGACTCCTCCTGAAAGTGTAGAAAAAATTTTGAAAGCTGCTGAGCCCGAGTCATCCTGTGCTTCATGGGCTATTAGATTTGCTGCTGACTTAGAAGGCGTTATTACTGTCTTGTCGGGAATGTCAAATCTTGAACAAATGCGCGATAATATTTCATTCATGAAAAATTTTACTCATTTGACTCCTGAACAGAAAAAAGTTATCGAAGACGCAAGAGTCGCACTCGCAAAAGTCCCGATTATTCCGTGTACAACCTGCAATTACTGCGCTAAAGTCTGCCCGAAAGATATAGGGATCTCAGCATCATTTAACTCAATGAACATGTTGACTCTTTATAAAAATTTTGAGAACGCGCAGCATAATCACGATTGGCACGTTATCGGAATGGGACATAAGCCCGCAAAAGACTGCATTAAGTGCGGGAAGTGTGAGAAGGCCTGCCCTCAGCATATAGAGATCCGCAAAGAACTTGTAAGAGTCGCAGAAACTTTTAAGGCATAAACGAGCGAAAATATAATATAATTTACCGGTCTGAGATAAAAATTTTATTTCAGGCCGTTTTTTGTTATATTTATAGATTCATAAGGAGTCAGAATTCATGAATAAAACTATAATTGAACTCAACGCGCATTTACACGGCAGCACCGACTCAATAGCACGACTCACGGGACTCGAGGCAAAATCACGCGGCTATGAAGTTTATAATGCATTCCCTATACATTGGCGGGAAGATGGCTTATTCGGTGGTAAACGTCCTTTGCAGAAAAATGAAATAAGAGTTACAGGCAGCCTAATTTATACACTTAATCAGCGTCTAGGAAAGTATACGGGCTTGCTTGACTGTTTTAATTATTTCACGACAAAAAAATTTTTACGCAAAATTGACTCGTTGAATCCTTCATTAATACATTTACACAATTTACACGGAAATTTTATAAATCTAAGACTGTTATTTAATTATATCAAGCGCAAAAAAATTAAAATCGTTTGGACTCTTCATGATTGCTGGAGCTTTACTGCTAGATGTCCGCATTTTACTGTATCACAGTGCGACAAATGGAAAACTGGCTGCCATCATTGCCCGGATTTGAAAGGATATCCCGCTATGTCAATAGATATGACAAAATTAATGTGGCGATTAAAACGCAAATGGTTCACAGGTATAGACCGCGATAAAATTATAATTGTCTGCCCGTCTAAGTGGCTTGCTGATCTCGCAAAAGAGTCTTACTTAGGCGATTATGATATACGAGTCATTCATAACGGCATAAATCTTGATACTTTCAAGCCAAGAGCAGGACATTTCAGAGCAAATCACAATATTCCCCCTGAAAAATTTATAGTACTAGGAGTCGCAGGCGGGTGGGGAGTTCGCAAAGGTTTTGACGTTTTCGTGAGACTCGCGCGCGAATTAGACTCAAGATTTCAAATTGTTTTAGTCGGTGGAATAAAAGGAATCCCCTGCGAAATGCCAGAAAATATTATACACGTAAAACAAACTTGGAACGCTCAAGAATTAGCAGAAATTTACACAGAGTCAAACGTTTTCGCAAATCCTACTCGTGAAGAAGTACTCGGACTCGTCAATGTTGAAGCAAACGCATGCGGGACTCCCGTTGTCATGTTCAGAACTGGCGGCGCACCTGAATGCATAGACTCAAATTGCGGCGTTGTTGTTGATTATAATGATTA
>CAJOEQ010000210.1 GCA_905233515.1 uncultured Synergistales bacterium | reverse complement strand
CTAATGCAATGCATTTATTTTGTGAAGTACTGCACTCAATTGCGCCTATTTCAGCAAGAAAATTTTTAAGCTCGTCGAAATTTATCGGCTTTAATCCCGTCTTAGTGAATAAATAATTAATTCCCTGAACAGCCCGTTATAGTCGTCTTTCTCACTCTCGCAATAACTCAATAAAATAAAAGCGTCTACTATAGATTTAAATTTTTTGACTTTCTCTGAGCTCTCTTCATCATAGCCCATATGCGGCAATTTATTTATTTCATTAACGATAAATACAATATAGGCATAAAACAAACTGGATTCTTATTCATTAATATAATGACTTGTTCATTCTCCCAGATAATAGCAAAGCTGCTTTCTTGAATTCTATAAAAAATTGTAAACTTGTCAGCTTCTTCTTTGACTCCGAGACTCTTAAAACCGTTATTATTTAATTCCTGCTGATATGATTTTACTTTATCGAGGCTTACTCCTTCAATTTTAATGCGGCAAATATCTGGGATTCTTGTGATTTCAGAGCGGGGACTCGGGATCGGCAGCATTTTGCCATTCTCGCGCCAGAAATAAAATATTTCTTTATCATTAAACCATTCAGGACGAATAATAACGGGCGGCATGTTCGAAATTGTCATTAGATTTTGCTTGAATTTCTCTAAATTTTTCTTATCAAGCGCATATTTTAACATGTTAAATCTGTTATTGCTGGCACCTAAAATTTTTGCTGAATCTATATATATTAATTGCTCAAGTTTATCTAAAATTTTTTGTGCTGAAGCCTCAATATTATTTAAAGTGTCAGGAATTTTGCGCTGCTTTGCGCGTGTCTCAGGACAATATTTTGCTAGTAAAATTTCAAATTTTTTAGTCTCAGCAGGATTCTTTATATTCGTTAAAACCCAGTCGGCCATGTTAGCTAAATATTGAAAATTGTAGTCTATAATTTGCCGAGTAATAGCAGCATGACGCATAGAAATTGTCCAGTCATCTATAAAAAATACATCTCTCATAATATGATTATTAAGATTAAGACAAGTATTTAACTCTGAAGTCTTCTCAGCTTTGAACACTAAGCCCAGATTACTCAAAAAATTTACATCGATTTTGTGATTCATTAATTTTTTTATGTCGTCTTGTGTCATCTCAAGCGCAGGAAGTTCACATTTAATAATATCTTGTCTAGCTATTTGAACAGTTGCGCGCGCTATTTGCAGGGATTCCCACGTTCTTGCACGGTCAAATTTCTCTAATGAGTCAAGAATCCATTTTATATCACTGCAAATAATTTCACGGTTATAAATATATGCGAGTAAGTCATTTAACATTCTTGCTTCTGATTTGTTATCATCTGAAATAATAGTCTGCTTTATAAAAATTTCGTCTTCTGAAGTAACAACAGGATTTGCGGGTACTGTTAAATTATAAGCATCTAAGACTCCGGACGAATTTAATTCGCGTAAATAATCATTTCTTGAGCCTTTGAGCTGTGCTAAAGATTCCCGCGCCTGCTTAGGAGTTTTGCCCGTTAAATGCTCGTTTTGCTTAGGTACTGACGCGAATAAATTATTATATCCCTTTGCAGTTACTGAATTATCGGCGTACTTCCCTGTTAAATGAGGCGTGCAGACAATTTGATATAACTCTGCTGAAATACTCGCGTCAACTTCTAAAATCTTGCTCAAAATTTCAGGGTATGAGCTATAAAAATTTCTTGCATAATCATCACTCATGACGAATTCTAAGACTGAGGCAAAAAATTTATATTCTTCTTCTCTATTATCAGGCAGAGTCAAAAGCTCCTCGCATTCTTGTTGACTCATGGGCTTTCTTGATGACGGCATAACTTTACCGGTATTCAGCATTTCAGATAAATACTGCACCGAGTTTTTATCAGTCATTCCCCTGTATGAAATTTGCTGCTTATATAAATTCAGCTGTTTTCTAAAATTTTCAGGATTATTAATCGCTGAGTCAGTTAATTTCTGCAAATTTTCGTATTGATGTCCTGCTCTTACATATGAAGCAAGCGCGTTATACATGACATTTTCCGCGTAAGTCTCATTATAAGGCGGCGGAACTAGCATAAAACCTATAATTATTAACGCGATAAATAACGAGACAAGTATAATATTTTTCCTTCTGCGCTCTTTGCGGCCTCTCTCTACAAAGTCATCAAGATCAAGCCTTAAAAGTGTCGCAATAAGTCTCAAGAAAGACTCATACATGCCGAATTTTTTAAAGTCGATTCCAAGTAATTCATTTTCGCGGGGTAATTCAAGAATTGCGGGCGGGAAGCATTCAAGTGCAATATTTTGCGAATGAGGGACTCCGTCAACAATAAACGGAATTATATGATCTTCACGGCCTGACTTGATAAAATATTCGACCTCGTCATTAACATATTCAGATTTTGCGCTGTTAGGTGAACAGATTACAATCAAGTAATTAGATCTCTCAAGATTATTTTGTAAAGCAGTCTTTAGAGTTCCTTTTGCTACTAAGTCAGAGTCATCTATAAAAATGGGACTTAATTTTTTAGGCGAGTCAGGATATTTTTTTTGCAAAACAGTCGGCAAATGATAGTGTTCCAGTTTTCTTTGCAATTTCTTAGCAATTTTCTTATCGGCGTGGCTGTAACTTATAAACGCGTAATATTTAAAAGTTTCGTTTTCCATGATTAATAGAGTCCTTTATTGCATATTTTCGCTTATTAAATTTTTGTACAGTTGTTGAGCAGACTTCTTAAACCACTCGCCAGCTTTTTTGTAATCTTGCTCTACTCCTAAGCCGTTGAGGTACATATAGGCAATATA
>CAJOEQ010000209.1 GCA_905233515.1 uncultured Synergistales bacterium | reverse complement strand
CTTTCTTTAATTCGTCGGCTCTGTCAGTCTTCTCCCAGCCCGGTAAAACTGGTAAATCAATTCTTCCCATATGTCCATAAGCTGCGAGTGCTTTATATTGCGGCTTTCTCAAATCCAAATCGCGAATAATAGCGGCCGGCCTGAAGTCAAAAAATTCTCTCAGGAGTTCAGCAATTTTCTCATCGCTGATTTTACCAGTCCCGAAAGTGTTTACGTTGAGTGAAACAGGTTCAGCTACTCCGATTGCATAAGCTACTTGGATTTGGCACTCGTCGGCAATTCCTGCGGCAACGATATTTTTTGCAGCATAACGAGTCATATATGCGCCGCTTCTGTCTACTTTAGTGGGATCTTTGCCGGAAAAAGCCCCGCCCCCGTGAGGTACCCAGCCGCCATAAGTATCAACAATAATTTTGCGTCCTGTTAAGCCTGAGTCAGCCATCGGCCCGCCTTTTACGAATCGCCCGGTCGGATTCACGAAAATTTTTGTGTCATTGTCGATTAAATTCGCTGGAACTATGGGCGTTATAACGTGTTCGATAATGTCGGCTCGAATTTGCTTTAAAGTTGCTTCGGGGTGGTGCTGGGCAGATACTACGATCGTATCAGCGTGTACGGCTTTGCGATTCTCATAACGTAATGAAACTTGAGTCTTCCCGTCCGGTCTCAAATAATGAAGTGTGCCGTCTTTGCGGACTTTTGTGAGTTGTCTTGAAAGCGCGTGAGCTAATGCAATGGGCATAGGCATAAATTCTTTAGTCTCATTGCAGGCATAACCGAACATCATGCCTTGATCTCCTGCTCCGGTTTTAGCTATGTCGTTTTCTGATAAATCTTTATCGTCTCGGACTTCAATAGCGTTATTTACTCCCTGTGCAATGTCTCCGGATTGTTCGTCTATTGCTGTGAGAACCGCGCAAGTTTCACCGTCAAAACCGTATTTTGCGCGAGTATAACCGATTTGATTAATAGTTTCTCGTGCGATTTTAGGAATGTCGACATAAGTTTTCGTGCTGATTTCGCCAGCTACTACAACAAGGCCGGTAGACACAAGGACTTCACAAGCGACTCTACCCATCGGGTCATCTTTGAGAATCGCGTCAAGTACTCCGTCTGAAATCTGATCGGCTACTTTGTCAGGGTGTCCTTCAGTTACTGACTCGGACGAGAAAATAAATTTTTCTGACATTATAAATAATTACCTCCTTATAAAATAAACGCACCCCCTGAATAATTTAGAGAGTGCGTTAAAAATTTCGCTTTCTTGTCTCTCTCTCATCATCCAGCTTAGAAATTTGCTGCCGGTATTGGCACCTGATCTGAACAGGTTGCCGGGCTTCACAGGGCCGGTCCCTCGACCTCTCTCGATAAGAGTATTTATTTATGAATTAATCGCTATTTTGAGTATAACTCAACTGCGAGAATTTCGTTTACATCTATGGGCAATTCCTCACGTAAAGGCTCACGAATTAATTTCGCGCTAAATTGTGATTTGTCCTTCTCTAAATAAGGCACGTTAAATGACACAAGCCCGGTGAAATTGCTTTCTACTAATGGATTAGTGCGAGTCTTTTCTTTGAGGCTGATGACGTCATTAACTTTCACGCCGAATGAAGGAATATCAACTTTTTGACCGTTTACAAGCACATGACCGTGACTCACGAGCTGTCTTGCCTGTCTGATTGAACGCGCGAAACCTGTTCTATAAACAAGATTGTCTAATCTGCATTCAAGAGCTTTTAACAGTGCTACACCTGTCATTTCTTGACTCTTTTTAGCCATATCGAAATAACGTGCGAACTGTCTTTCAAGAATTCCGTAATATGCTTTGATTTTCTGTTTTTCCATTAATTGCAGGCCATATTGTGAAACTTTTTGACCTGTACGAGCTGCTGCTGCGGCTGCATTTTTCTTAGTATCTGTACGCTTCAAGGCCTTAGGGTGTCCGCATACGTTCACACCCAGATGTCGGCATAATTTAAATCTCGGCTCTCTTCGTGTTGCCATGAAAATAAAACTCTCCTTCAGGTTTTATATAATATTCTCGTAAAAACTTTTTGAGTTTAACACCTGCATTTAAAATTGTAAAGTTTATAGCGTGTTTTGCTCAAAAAAATACCCTGCCGAATTGAAATTTTACGACAGGGCAAAAATTTTTGTGATTAATAAATTTAATATTTTGTAATATTAGGCTCTTCGTCCATGATAACGACGCAGCCCTCTTCTACGCGCTTCATTAATTCAAATAATACTGACTCGGGAATCGATACACAGCCGCCGGTAAATTTTCTTGTTGTATAGCAATGAAGGAATATTGCGCTGCCTCTTTCAGGTTTGCCAAGCGGGTTATAACTGATAGCAAGTGCATATTTATAGGCCATATTGTAGTCTATAAGGTGTTCGCTTTTTGCTTTGTCAAAATCTGTATATTCTTCGCTTGAAACGAACTGATTATATAGCAGCGAGTCAGAATCTCCGTCCCAGTAATGAGCTTCTTCTATTCTTGTATAGCCCATAGGACAGCCGGGATCGCGGTTAATTCCGAATGCTTTTGTGAATGTGTACACGCCGCAGGGAGTTTTGCCGTCGCCTTCTTTTTTGCGTTCAGTCCAGCCGTTTTTGCCGATAAAAGCGTGAGACTTAAGAATTTCGTGCCAGCCTTCTGCGTCCTTCTGATTCCTTACAACCTGCGATAATTACTGCCTGTGTTGCGTCCTGAGTAGCTGTGAAAGAATAAAGCCATCTTATTGCAGGATCACTCTCAGCACATGCGACCGAAACGAGACAAACTACTAATAAAGCTGCTAATAAAATTTTGCGCATAATAACGCCTCCTAAAATAAATAAATAAAAATTTTGTGTAGCTAAAAATCAGGAAATTAACAAGATTGCAATATAATAACGTAAAGGAGGCTGCTTTGAAATGAGAAATATACTTATAAATATTAGTGATAATAACCGGAAAAATATTTTACTTGAGAGAATGCGGCGAGTTAAAGAAGTAAAAAATTTCAGGCTCGAACAGCTTGATCGTGATTATTTTATGATTCAAGTTTTGCCCGAACCTGATTGTGAATTACGCGGTATAAAAGGCTCTGTGCTTGATGCACTTGTTGACGTTTTCGGGATAAAAAATTTTTACGATATAACTATCATGCATTAAATTATTCGTCGTCTTCTTCGTCGTAGTCATCATCACTATTTGAGCCGGCTTTCTTCTTCTTCATGCTCTGGAAATAATCAGAAAGGAATGCCCAGAATAATGAAATCACAAGACCAATAGCCGCGCCTATAAGTGTCATTCTTGTGCGTCTAGGGCCGTATCTAGAATCCGGCGGAGTGGCATAATCTATAACTGTAATTG
>CAJOEQ010000208.1 GCA_905233515.1 uncultured Synergistales bacterium | reverse complement strand
CGTCATCACTAGCGATAACGGGTAAATCTTCATTTTCTGAATCTGCGTCCTCCTGTAAAATATCCGGCTCATCTATATAGCTTGTATCAATTTCGATTATATTATCATCATTATCATCATGCGCAGGAACTTGCGAGATTTCCGGTTCGGGCTGGCTGTCGTTATCATTATTTGTGATAACTGGTAAAATTTCCGGCTCTTTCTCTGGCTGATTGCTTTCATTATGTGTAATGACTTGCGAAATTTCCGGTTCTTTCTCTTGCTGCTTAGTCTCATTATGTGCAACGACCTGCGAAATTTCCGGCTTAGAGACAGCTTGCGATGTGCTTTCTTGATTTTGCTGTGCAGCTTTCTTTACGGGTTTAGTCTTTATTTTTAGCGGGGGTAATTTTTTCTCGAAATCCTTAATAAACGCCTCGGCCTCTTGTTTTTCTCGTTTTTCTTGCTGGGCTGCGTTCAAAATTTGAGCCTCTTTCTTGCTATGCTGTTTAACTGGTTTCAGCGGCTCACCTTCTAACATTTCTCTTAATTTTTCTTCAGCTGTCTTTACACTCATTATAAATATTGTCCGTCCTTGTAAATTCTTTATTATTATAAATCATGACGTGTAAAAAAAAAGCCTCCCGCTTATATCCGGAAGACTTATTAATGAAAGTAGCCTCAACGAGGTTCGAACTCGTGTTTTAGCCTTGAGAGGGCTACGACCTAGACCACTAGTCGATGAGGCCATTACGATGTGAAATACTATCACGAAAAAATTTTTTGCGCAAGTTTTTATATAAACTAGTGAAATGACGCAATGATTTTAGCGTGAAATTCTTTATAATGCATTGACAATAAAAAATTTAAATTAGGAGTGATTGATCAGTGAGTGAAAAATTTATTTACAGCCTGAAAGACGGAGACAGCTCAAACCGTTTATTACTGGGCGGCAAGGGTGCGAATCTCTGCAAAATGGCTCAAAGCGGTCTGCCTGTTCCTGCAGGGTTTATCTTAACGACTGAAGTTTGCCGCAAATATATGCAAAATCCCGGCATAATGGACGAAGTATGGGACGATGTGAAAAAATCAGTCTCTCAGCTCGAACAAGAAACCGGCAAAATCTGGGGAGGTTCGCAAAATCCCTTGTTAGTCTCTGTTAGATCCGGCGCGCCTATATCAATGCCCGGAATGATGGAGACTATTTTAAATTTAGGCTTAAACGATGAGACAGTGAAGGCCTTAGCTGAGACATCAGGCAATAAGAGATTTGCTCTTGATTCTTACAGACGGTTTATACAAATGTTCTCAAGCGTTGTAGACGAGGTAAATTTTGATTTATTCGAGGCCGCACTCGCAAAAGCCCGCAAAGAGTCAAACGCTGAACAGGATTATCAAATTCCCGCCGAACAGCTCGAAAAATTATTAGTTGAGTACAAAGCAATATATAAAAACTCAACGGGGCGCGAATTTCCTTCAGATCCGTGGGAGCAATTAAGACGCGCTATTGAGGCAGTCTTTAAAAGCTGGAACATACCACGCGCAATAACTTACAGGAAAATTAACAAGATCGATGACAATTTAGGGACAGCTGTAAACGTTATCGCTATGATTTTCGGGAATCTCGGCGATGATTGCGGGACTGGTGTATGCTTTACTCGTAATCCGTCAACCGGCGAAAATAAATTATACGGTGAATTCTTAATTAACGCTCAGGGTGAAGACGTTGTAGCAGGAATTAGAACGCCCATGCCGATTGCCGAACTTGAAAAGAAGATGCCCGAGAATTACAAGAAACTTTGCGAGCTCACAAAATTACTCGAGAATACTTATCAAGAAATGCAGGATATCGAGTTCACTATTGAGCGCGGAAAATTGTATTTATTGCAGACTCGTGCAGGTAAACGAACAGCAAGCGCGGCCGTAAAAGTCGCTGTCGATATGGTAAATGAGGGCTTAATTGACACGAAAACGGCAGTAACTCGCGTATCTCCGGATCAAGTCGAGCAATTATTACATCGTCAAGTCGATAAATCAGCAAGTCAGGACGTTATCGCAAAAGGACTCCCAGCTTCCCCCGGTGCAGGTGCTGGAATGCTTGTATTTTCTGCTGATGAGGCCGAAGAATGGGCGCGGCAAAATAAGCCGACAATTTTAGCACGTCCTGAAACGAGTCCCGATGATATTCACGGATTATTTGCTTCAAATGGTGTAGTAACGTCAAGAGGCGGAATGACGAGTCATGCTGCAGTAGTTGCCCGCGGAATGGGTAAACCGGCTGTCTGCGGCTGTGAGAGCGCATTAATCGACGTTGACAAAGAAACTTTAACAGTGGGCGATCGTGTATTCAAAAAAGGCGACTGGGTAACAGTTGACGGCACGACTGGAAATTTACTCGCTGGAGAAGCAAAAATGATTGATGCAACTTTTAGCGATGATTTTAAGAAATTATTAACGTGGGCAGATGAGAACGCCGCATTAATGGTCTGGACGAATGCAGATACTCCGGAAGATGCAAGAAGAGCGCGCGAATTCGGGGCAAAAGGTGTCGGACTTTGCAGGACTGAACATATGTTTATGGGCGTTGATAGATTGCCTGTTATGCAGCGTTTAGTCGTTGCTTTAGGGACAAGCGAGTCAGGAAAAGAAGAACGCAAAGACGCTCTAGCAAAGTTAAAAGTCATGCAAAAAGAGGACTTCTTAGGGATTTTCAAGGCAATGGACGGTCTTAGATCCGCCGTTACATGAATTTTTGCCGAAGGAGCCTAATATTTTAGAAGACTTAAAGAAATTTGCTCCAGATTCAGAAGAGGCCAAGCAGTTAAATAATACTCTTGAGAAAGTCCATCAGTTACACGAGAATAACCCTATGTTAGGATTCAGGGGCTGCCGTCTCGGAATGATTTACCCGGAAATTTACGAAATGCAGATGAGCGCAATTTTTGAGGCCGTTGTTGAACTTACTAAAGCAAATATTACGGTCAAACCTGAAGTAATGATTCCTTTAGTAGGCACTAAACCGGAAATGAAATTCTTTAGAGAGATGGCCGACAGAATCGCAAATGAAATAATGCAGTCAAGCGGCGTAAAATTCTCGTATTTAGTCGGCACAATGATAGAAGTTCCGAGAGCTGCTCTTGTTGCTGATCAGTTAGCAGAATACGCGCAATTCTTCTCATGCGGCACTAATGACTTGACTCAAACGACACTGGGATATTCACGCGATGACGCAGAAAATAAATTCTTATTCCAGTATATAGATAAAGGAGTCTTCAAAGAAAATCCCTTTGCTGTACTTGATAGAGACGGCCCGGGGCAGCTTGTAAAAATGGCTGTCGAGAAAGGCCGTAGCGTGAACGATAAATTATCCGTCGGAATTTGCGGAGAACACGGCGGAAATCCTGAAAGTATTGCGTTTTGTCATTCACTCAAATTAAATTATGTCTCATGCTCACCGTTTAGAGTTCCAGTTGCTAGGATTGCGGCGGCTCAGGCGGCACTCGGCGTGTTGAAGTAAGTAAAAATTTTCTTCCCTTCTGTTTATTATTCTAAGCAGGAGGGGGGAATTTACCCTAATTTATCACCGTTATTTATTTTTTCGCTCTTGTCAGAAGTAATTAACACGACTCCCCCGTTACTGTAAGTGCCTAGTACTAATACTTCGCTGAAAAAGTCTGCTATTTGTCTCGGCGGGAAGTTAACGACTGCTAAAACTTTTTTGCCCGGTAAGTCTTCAAGTTTGTAGTGTTCAGTTATTTGTGCGCTTGATTTTTTCAGGCCGATATTTTCTCCGAAGTCGATTAATAATTTATAAGCGGGCTTCTTTGCTTTAGGGAAGGACTCGGCTTTTATTATAGTTCCTGCTCTGATGTCTAATTTCGTGAAATCGTCAAAAGTTGCCATTATTTATTTCCCTTCTCAATATTTTAATAATAATTCCTTGCGCGGTGTTGTTGTATTATGCTCTATAATTTCCTCTATTGCTGTTACAGCCTTAAGAACTGTATCAATGCTAATAGATGGTATAGTTTTATTATTCTTAAGATAGCGGCTTAAATATTCAGCTGAAGGATTCTTTATTCCCTG
>CAJOEQ010000207.1:802-3633 GCA_905233515.1 uncultured Synergistales bacterium | reverse complement strand
TAATAGTCGGCTGGCTTGCTCAAAGAAGTAGATTTTGCACAGTCGGAGCTATTCGTGATTTTCTCATGATGGGCGATGCTTATTTGTTGAAGGGCATTATCACATTCACTCTTGTAGCATTTGCGGCAAATTACGCGCTCGGAACTTTCAAGCCGGGATTTGAGTCCCAGCCTGTAGCACACACTAATGAATTATGGAATTTCTTAGGCATGGTATTATCAGGACTTGCTTTCACACTCGCAGGGGGCTGTCCGGGTCGTCAATTAATAATGGCCGGTGAAGGCGACTCAGATGCAGGAATATTTATAATCGGTATGCTTGCAGGTGCGGCAATTGCTCATAATTTTTCGGCTGCTTCAAGCGGTGCAGGACTCGGCCCGACTGGGATTTATGTAACTGTGATCGGGTTAATTTTCTGTCTTTGCGTCGGAGTCTTATTCGTTGATAGGAGGTAAATTTTCATGAGCGATATTATAAAAGTTAATGCGCGCGGTTTGTCATGTCCTCAGCCTGTACTAGAGACTCGCAAGGCAATAGCGGGACTTAATTCGGGCGTTGTTGAAATCCTAGTAGATACAGCAACTTCAAGAAATAATGTAACTCGTTTTGCGGAAAATAAAGGCTGGAGCGTTGAGTGTGAAGAACTTGACGAGGGCGGCTATAAATTGACTCTTCAAAAGTGAGAAGAAAAAATAAATTCCCTGTTGAGTGTTTTACTCTTCAGGGACAAATTTTTTGCGATAATTGGCGGAAGTGTGTGGGAATCGAACCCACCAGAGACAGCTTAAACCGCCTCTCATCGGGTTTGAAGCCCGAGCCCATCACCAGACAAATCTCACTTCCGATTCTGAATTCTATAAACAGGCGATTAACGCATTATAATTGATTCAGCCGTAAAAATCTATTATGACAAGGAAAATTTTTTATTGAGAATGCTTAATTTTTCGTACAAAATATTATTTGACAGAGTTTTTGACCCTATAGCGATTCATAAAGTCGAAATCGAATCAAATAATATTATATTTATTGACGTTAACCCAGCCTATGAAAGAGTCATGAAATTATCTCGTGATGACATAATAGGCAAAAAATTTAGTGAAGTATGGCCGAATGCTGAGTCCCGATGGTCGCAGATTATTCGTGAATGTGTTGCGAAAAAAAAGACCCTTCACTGTATCGGCGAAAGTGTTGACGTAAACAGCTATTTAGAGGCTATTGCATTCCCTATGTCTCAAGAAATGGCGGCAGTAATTTTTTTAGATCGTACGAAATTAAAGCGTTCTGATAATATAATTAGAAAACGTCAACGGCAATTAAGAGAACTCGCAGCGCAGCTCACTATCATAGAAGAAAGCACCCGCCGTGAAATTGCCTCATATTTGCATGATAGAGTCGGCTATGATTTGATTTTGCAATTAAAAAATTTGCGGGAGATTGACTCACTTGATGACGTAAAGCAAATTAAATCGCTCGTTAAAAATTTAATTACCAGCACAGAAAATATTATTTCAGAGAATCGCAGTCTAATTTTTGAGTTAAGCCCGCCCGTTTTGAAGGAAGCCGGCCTAAATCCTGCACTTGACGAACTTGCTAAAAATATTCTTGCGCCTCAGGGAATTTTCTGGGAAGTTATATCTAAAGGCAACCCGGAAATTTTTAGAGAAGATGACTCAATCAGCGTTATTCTTTATAGAATGTCAAGAGAGTTATTAATAAATATAGTAAAGCACTCTCAAGCCTCGCAGGTGAATATTATCATAAATCATAAGCCCGAATCTATCACAGTAGCAATTGAAGACAACGGCACGGGACTTGTGAATAATAATAAAGGTTTCGGATTATTCAGCATTCAAGAAAGATTATTAGCACTAGGCGGCAATTTCAAGATTATATCTGAACCGGGCAAAGGTTTAATGGCCGTCATGACATGCCCGCTGAAATTAAAGAATGGAGAAATTTTGCATGACACGGATTTTATTAGCAGACGATCATAAATTATTTATTGAAGGTCTGACAGAATTAATGCGCAAATATCAGGATATAGAACTCGCAGGCCAAGCTAAAAACGGTCTCGAAGTAATTGATCAAACTCAAAAATTACAGCCTGATTTAATCTTAATGGATATTGCAATGCCTGAACTTAACGGGATAAAAGCATCTCGGCAGATTCTCGCAAAATTCCCTCTCACAAAAATTATAGTTCTATCAATGTATAATAGCCGTGAATTAATTGTAGAGAGTCTTAGAGCAGGCGTTCAGGGCTATATCTTGAAAGAATGCAGCTCGAGTGAATTACGTGAGGCCATTTTAACAGTTATGAGCGGAAATTATTATATTGCCCGTTCGTCTCTTGCTGTAGTAGTTGAGGATTATTTAAGGCTGTTAAAAGCTGACGAGAGAAATTCAGCGCGTTTATTATCAGAAAGGGAACGGGAAGTCCTGAAACTTTTAGCAGAAGGCCGGAATACTAAAGAAATCGCTTATGACTTATCAATCAGCAAAAACACGGTGGACGTTCACAGGCGGCACATAATGGAAAAAACCGGATGTACCAGCATGGCGAGTCTTGTACGTTATGCAATAAGAGAGGGCTATTAAATGACTGTATATTTAAATAATGCTGCAACGACTTGGCCGAAACCTGAACGAGTAGCCGACTCAATGCGAAATTTTTTGCTCAAAGGCGGGGCAAATTCTTCACGCGGTACATCTTCAGAGCGCGACATGTCGACAATGAATTTAATTTTAGATTGCAGAATAAAACTCGCTGAATTCTTTAACGGCTGGGATAATTTGCATCCACTTTTAGTTACTTTTTGTGCGAACATAAC
>CAJOEQ010000207.1:0-793 GCA_905233515.1 uncultured Synergistales bacterium | reverse complement strand
GGAATGAGCGTTATAACTTCTTCAATGGAACATAACGCAGTAATGCGGCCTTTGCGAGCTTTAGAGTCAAAAGGTGTAAAAGTCGATATTTTGCAAGCTGATTTATCAGGGAGTCTGAATCCTGATGATTTAATTAATAAACTTGAAAGCAATAAATATGATTTAGCAATTTTTTCACACGCAAGCAACGTATCAGGCACTTTACAGGATATTAGCTCACTTGCTGAAATTTGCAGTAAATATAATTTGCCTTTAGTAATTGACTCAGCTCAGACAGCGGGAATAATTAATATTAATGCAAGTGAATTAAATCTAGCTGCTTTATGTTTTACAGGACATAAAAGTTTAATGGGACCTCAAGGAACAGGCGGAATAATTTGGAATCCTGATTTTGCGGCAAAAGTTGAGCCAATCATAACAGGCGGCACAGGGAGTTATTCACATTTAGAGATTCAGCCTGAAGATTTGCCCGATAAATTTGAGTCAGGGACTCCGAATTTGCCGGGGATTGCCGGATTAAATGCTGCTTTAGACTGGCTTAACGAGACGGGAATAAATAATATAGCAAATAAAGAGCTTGAGACGGGCGCATATTTTCTTGAGAGATTAAAAAATTTTGATGATATTGATTTAACCGGAAAATCTGACATGAATCAAAGACTCCCAGTTTTTGCTTTTAACGTGAAAAATATAGATAATGGGATTCTTGCTGATGAGTTATCGCGTTTAGGTTTTGAGACTCGCCCCGGCCTTCATTGTGCACCGATTGCGCATAAGACTTTAAATACTTTCC
>CAJOEQ010000206.1 GCA_905233515.1 uncultured Synergistales bacterium | reverse complement strand
CTTTTCTTAATTTGCGCCTTTCTTTGTAGGAGAAATTTTCAAGGTTATTTGCGTCAAATTGTGCCCAGTCAATAGGGCTGTTTTCGAGTCTTTCAAGAGTGAGGGATGAGCATTTAATTTGTTGATTGTCTAGAGTGTCGCGAGCATTCTTGTTAAAATCGCCTGATATAGAAATTATAATGCGTTCGATAAAACCCTCTTGACCGCTTGCAGCGAGAAAAGTATTAATATCATCCTTTGAAATTTTGTGATTATCTTCATAAAATTTGCATTGAACGGCGCAAAATTTATCGGAGTCTCTTATTTGAGCAACAATATCAATTCCCGTGTCAGGTCTGTTATTACGTTCTGGCCACTCTGACCAAAGCCAGACGCTTGAAAATTTATTCTTATAAATCGGGTCATGCTTGAGAAAATATAAACAAATAGTCTCGAACCATTTACCTTTTAGGGGCAATAATGAGCGCGAGTCCTCAGGAATTCCGGAGTATAAATTTTTGTATTCTTGCAAAATTTTCTGTAATGGGCTTGAGTCCGACAATTTATAAATCATTCCTTCACGAGAAATTATAACGTGTAAAATATTCTAGCATAAAGACTCGTATAAATTTATTATTGCGTGATTATTATCATGTGAAATTTTTTAGCATAAAGACTCGTATAAATTTATTTTCGCGCGATATAGTTTATATTTATTTATCATGTGAAAAGCGCATAGAGTCATATAATTTGCAGAGTTATAAAATTTTCTTGCGTGATATACTTTTTAACAAGTTCAATATATTTTATTTATGGAGGCAAAATTTTAATGAAAAAGTTTTTAGCTTTAATTTGTGTAAGTGCGTTTGTATTGTCATGCGTGAGTGCTTTTGCTGCTGATTATGAGATGATTGTCGGACATGCCCAGCCAGAAGGCAACCCGCGTTATGTCTCAATGGAAAAATTTGCGGCAGATGTCGAGAAATTAACGGACGGCCATGTAAAAGTAACAGTTTTCGGAAATGGTCAGCTCGGAACAGAAAAAGAAATGTTAGAACAAGTTGTACAGGGAGTTGCTCAGGGAATGCGCGGCGGCCAGTTTGATTTTAGTCCGAGATTGTTAATGTTCACACTTCCATTTTTGACGAATACACGCGCGGAAGTTACAGCCCTGTTAAAGAGTGATCTTGCAAAAAAAGTTTGTGCAGAAGCCGAGAAGACAACAGGAACAGTAATTATTAATTTGTGTGATGCGGGCGGTTATCGTCAATTCTCAACAAATAAGCACCCTATTAAGAAACCTGCTGACTTAGAAGGCCTCAAAATGCGCACTAATGGAATGAAGACAATAGACATGACATTTAGAGCACTGGGCGCAACAACAACAACAGTTCCCTATGCTGATTTATACATGGCACTCAAGACCGGAGTCGCAGATGGTCAAGAAAATCCGTGGGTTAACGTCGTCGGAATGAAATTCTATGAAGTTCAGAAATATTTTACGGGCGTAAATTATCAATTCCACCCGGATCCTTTTTACGTAAATGCTGAGTGGTGGAATTCACTTCCTGAAGAATATCGCGCGGCAATCATGAAAGCAGCTGACGAAATGGGCGATTACAACGACGAATTAATCGATAAGAATTCAGAAGAAGCAAGACAGACGATTATCAAGAGCGGTGCAGAAGTGTATATGCCTACTGCTGAAGAGTTAAAAGCCTTCAAAGAAGCAGCACAGCCGGTATATAAACAAGTTGTAGAAGAAGGAATTTGCACACAGGCCGAACTTGATGAGATTCTTGCAATAGTAGCCGGAGCAAATAAATAAAATTTTTATGAATCAAAGAGGCGGGCTTTTTTTCGAGGCTCGCTTTTTATTTGCAAATTTGAGAAAAGTTTTTATTTATGAAATGAGGGAATAATTTTTTATCATGAGCGGAAAAGAAAATTTTTTGACGAGATTTTATATAGGTATAGGCGCGCTTGCTATGGGATTGCTTGCAGGTCTAGTAATTTTCACGGTTATAGCGCGTTATTGTTTTTCCCTTAGCTGGAAATCAGTATCAGAATTCAATGTAACATTATTTGCTTTTACTACTTTCTGGGGGATGGGCGTAAATGTCCTGAAAGATGAGCATGTTTCTATAACTATTTTATTTGACAAATTCAGCCCTGCCGTTAAACGCTGGATGAGCATAATTAACGGCCTAATAGTCTTAATTGTCGACTCTGTATTTGTTTATTATTCATGGCTTTATGCTCAGAGGATGGGTAAACAAATAAGTCAAGGAATGGAAATTCCTATGATTTATATGTATGGGATTATGCCATTATGCGGGGTAATTTGCGCGTTGTGCATAATAATAAAAATAGTGCAGAATTATAAAGCTCCCTTATCGAAATTTACAGCTCAAGAACACGAACAGGAAGGAGAAATTTTTTAAATGGTAATAGTATTCTTATTGCTTGGCCTGATAGTTTTTGCATTTATAGGAGTCCCGCTTGCTTTCTCAATAGGTGCGTCGTGTATCACTTATCTTTCAGCGGTCCGGCCTATGTTTTTAACGATGATGCCTCAAAGAATCTGGAACGGTGTATATAGTGAATTAATGATTGCTATGCCTCTATTCATGTTAGCTGGCGAATTAATGAACACGGGAGGAATCACTAAAAGGATTATAGATTTCTGTATGGAAATTTTGCGGCCTATACACGGAGGACTCGGAGAAGTTAACGTCGTCGGCTCTATGATATTCGGGGGGATTTCCGGCTCATCAGTAGCTGACACTTCAGCACTTGGCAGTATATTAATTCCCGCAATGGAAAAAGAAGGCTACCCTAAAAGCGCGTCGGCTGG
>CAJOEQ010000205.1:955-3800 GCA_905233515.1 uncultured Synergistales bacterium | reverse complement strand
AAGGGGGAATGAGTTTTAGGGGTTCCCCCTTTGCATTATTGTAAATTTTCAGACGTTATTATAAATTCTCCCGTTCCATTCAGCGTAAAAGGCTCTTCACAGTTCGCAGGCACAAAAATATTACTTCCTTGTTTGAGTTCGCACTGAAAATCGCCGCATTCAAATTTTGCCAGACCTGAGACGCATAATATAAATTTAAAGCAATTATTAATTTTGCCGTGATAAATTTCTTGCAAATAAACTCGTTCGACTCTGAAATTTTCACAGTCAGCTAGAATATTTCCGGACTTCCCGGGCGGTTCGGGATTAATCGGATCTAAATTTGCTACGTCAAGAGCTTTATTTACGTGTAATTCGCGCAAATTCCCGTCTGAATCTCTTCGTGCAAAATCATAAACTCTATATGTGATATTAGAATTCTGCTGAACTTCAACGAGTAAATTTCCGGCTCCTATCTCGTGAATTGTCCCAGCGGGTATAAAAAAAGTATCTCCCTTTTTGACGTGAAATTTTTGCAATAATTCAGGCAAAGTATTATTTATTATCGCATTATTGAATTCTTCACGAGTAACTTTTCTCTTGAATCCTAAATAAATACATGCGTCAGGTAAACAATCAAGAGCGTACCACATTTCAATTTTGCCCGGGCTGTCTTCAAATTTCAGCGCGTAATCATCATCGGGGTGAACTTGTATAGATAGTGCCTGCTTAGAATCTATTAATTTCACCATTAAAGGGAATCTCTGAGCCGGCTTAAATGAAGATGAGACTATTTCAGGAAATTTTTTAACAGATTCTGAGAGAGTCAACCCCTTTAGAATTCCATCAAGAATTATATTATCGCCGTCCTTATGTGCTGCAAGTTCCCAGCTCTCAGCAAGCGGCATTTTTTCGGGTATCTTGTCCCAGTCTAATAATCTCGTCCCGCCCCATAAATAATTCTTGTATACTGGCTTTAATCTGAATGGCAGCATATTATAATCTCACTTGGCCGTTTTCGATATAGACTCGAGGGACTCGGGCTGATGGGTCGCATAAAATTTCGTGAATTATTGTTCCTGAATTTTTCGCGGCAATCGTTATAAGCTCCTCATCAAATATAATAGCCTCGTCGCCCGCTTCAACGTCATTTAAATCCGTAACATCTATCATAGTCATATCCATACAAATGCGGCCTCTTACTGGGCATAATGTATCATGAATCTTCACAAAAAAATTATTCGATAAAATTCTCGGCAATCCGTCAGCATATCCAACAGGCAATACAGCAATAATTGAATCCCTCTCAAGTTTATACGTTCTGCCATAGCTGATAGTTGCTCCCTTTGGTAATTTCCGGACTGCTGTAATTCGCGATTTCAACGTCATAACAGGATGTAAATTTAATTTACTGTTTTCGTTGCCTGTATCTGTTGACTCATAGCCGTATAAAACAAGTCCGAATCTTCCCATGTCAAAATGAGCTTCACTATAATTTAAGACTCCAACACTCGCGGCGGCATGTGATAATTTGAAAGCGAGTCCCTTTTTTGCTAGAGTGATTCTTGCGTCTTGAAATTTTTTTATTTGCGAGTTCGTAAAATTTTCGTCCCCGTCGGCTGCTGCAAAATGTGTGAAAATTCCCTCATAGTTTATGCCGGGCAAATTGCATAATTCTTGAATTTCCTGCGCTGTCTTCTCTTTATCTATATCATTATCAGGCCAATAAAAACCGGTGCGGCTCATTCCTGTATCTATTTTGACGTGAATATTAATTTTTTTCTTTGCTGCCTGCAAAATTCTTGAGAGTTCGCGGCCATTCTCTAAATCTCCTACTGCTTGAGAAATATTATAATCGCTCATTAATTCCGCAAATTCCGGCCTCGTCTGTCCAAGACACAAAATAGGCAATGAAATATTATTCTCCCTGAGTTCGATTCCTTCGGGAATAGTCGCAACTGCCAGCCAATCAGCCCCGCATGACTGTAATTTTTTAGCGATCTCGATCATTCCATGCCCGTAAGCATTTGCCTTACATACTCCGAGAAATTTTGCGTTATCGTTCAGGCATTCACGAAGGATTTTAATATTATGCGCTAATTCGTCTAAATTTATTTCTGCCCAAGTTCGTGAAGTAGCTATCTCTAAATTATTCATGCCGAGAAAACCCCTTTTAATGACTATTTTTATGAGACATTATACAGCACAAAAAAAATTTTTACGCAATATCATACAATCACGAAATTATAAAATGCTATATAATTCAGACATCACAAAAATTTTTTATAATCAGGAGGCAATATTAAATTATGCTAGTAAACGCAAAAGAAATGTTAACAGCAGCAAAAGCAGGTCATTACGCAGTCGGTCAATTCAACATCAATAATCTTGAATGGACTAAGGCCGTTTTACAGGTTGCAGAAGAGTTAAAAGCTCCGGTAATTCTCGGAGTCTCTGAGGGTGCAGGCAAATATATGGGCGGTTTCTTGACCGTTCAAGCAATGGTAACAGCTATGGACAAATCACTCGGAATCACTGTACCTGTTTGCACGCATTTGGATCACGGGACTTATGAGGGCGCATATAAGTGCATAAAAGCGGGCTTTACTTCGATTATGTTCGACGGCTCACACTATCCAATCGACGAAAATATTTGGAAGACTAAAGAATTAACTCATGCGGCGCACAATTTAGGTCTGTCAATTGAGGCAGAAGTCGGCGCAATCGGCGGAGAAGAAGACGGAGTTATCGGCATGGGCGAATGTGCTGATCCTGAAGAGTGCAAAAAAATAGCTGATCTCGGCGTTGACATGTTAGCAGCTGGAATCGGAAATATTCACGGAAAATATCCCGCGAACTGGAAAGG
>CAJOEQ010000205.1:0-902 GCA_905233515.1 uncultured Synergistales bacterium | reverse complement strand
ATCACGCTCGGAGTCTGCAAAATCAACGTTAATACAGAATGTCAATTAGCATTCGCAGCAGCAACAAGAAAATATATCGAGGCCGGAAAAGACAACGAGGGCAAGGGCTACGATCCCAGAAAATTATTAGCTCCCGGAGTTGAGGCAATCAAAGAAACAGTGCGCGAAAAAATTAAATTATTCGGCTCTGATGGTAAGGCGTAAAATTGAGCGTCAAAAAATATTCAATTAACGGCAAATTTATAGGCGATGGAAGCCTCGCAGTTATTGCGGGGCCTTGTTCGCTTGAAAGTTTAGATCTCGGTCTGCGTGTTGCTAAGTTCATGAAAAGAATTTGCGACGAACGAAATTTGTTATATATCTTCAAAGCCTCATTTGATAAAGCAAATCGAACGTCTATACACGCATGGAGAGGGCCGGGACTCGAAAAGGGACTCGAGCAGTTATCAGAGATTAAGAGACTCGCAAATGTTCCTGTTTTGACGGATATTCACGAGAGCAGCCAAGCAGCTAAGGCCGGTGAAGTCGTTGATATTATTCAGATTCCGGCGTTCTTATGCAGACAGACGGATTTATTAATCGCGGCGGCAAAAACCGGCAAAATTATAAACGTTAAGAAAGCTCAATTTTTAGCACCTGATGACATGATTTATGTAGCTGCTAAATGCCGAGAAGCAGGAAATGACAACGTAATTTTTTGTGAGCGCGGGACTTTCATGGGCTATCACAGATTAGTATCTGATATGACGGGACTAATTACAATGCGTGAATTTGGCTATCCTGTCATGTTTGACGCTACTCACAGCGCACAGCAGCCCGGGGGACTCGGAGGTATGAGCGGAGGAGATTATAGACTCGCTTTTCCTTTAGCACGTGCAGCCGCAGCAGTGGGAATTGACGCG
>CAJOEQ010000204.1:1045-4502 GCA_905233515.1 uncultured Synergistales bacterium | reverse complement strand
AACGGGCCGCCATACTTCATTGAATTTAGCAAAGCATTTATCAATTTCGGCAAAATTTCCGGCGGATTCTGCAGCCTTTGCACATATAAGCCAGTAGGGTGCGTAAACTCTGAAATCATCTTCTAGGACTCGCAGCATTCGTGAACGTTTTGAGGGGTCTTGCTCATTTAGGGCGCGATAAAAATTTTTTAGTGACGCTTGAGTCAATCTATACTCATCAGGAATATTATATTTGCGCAGTAAGTTCCATGATGAATTTAATAATTTCTGCTGTAGTTCGTCGCACTCTGTAATTTCTTGACGTTCGAGAGTCCATATAGAATTTTGCAGCTCATTTTTTAGTAAATTAATATCTTGAGTCAATTCTTCCCTAAAATTTGAGAGTCTGACTTGTTCTTGTTCCTGCTGATTCTGTGTAATGAGTAAATTTCTATTTTCCTGCTCACGTTGAATCTGCAAATTTTGATAATCATTATAAGCAAAGGCCGAATCTAAAATAAATTCATACAGTGAAGATATATCGCCCATAAGTAACGACACGCAGGAGAAAACGAGATTATAAAGCCAATTTTTTATTACGCTGTTTTGCTCCTTCAGTGAGTCCTATATTTGAAAGCGCGTAGGTTATTCGTCTTTGTTCGATTGAGTCATAATAGCTGCGTAATCTCCTGCTGTCTTCTTCGCGGACTCTTTTTCGAGTAATAATACTCATTAAATTTGTGAATAAATCCGTAATTTCTTTATCGCTTTCGATATTGCCTATGCTTAAATTATTAATGATATTATTATATTCTTGTTCGAGTACTGCGCGGCTTTGAGTCGTCAAGATTCTATTAATTGACACAATAGCCATATTAAGAGCTGTTATAGTATTAAGCGGGTCATATTCTAGTGAATGAGCGGGACAAAAAGCAAATAATAATATGATTACAATTAGAGCAAATTTTTTCATGATAAAGTCCTTCTCTCTGAATAAAAATTTTTCTCGCTTATATAAAATATCATAAAATTTTCTTTGCTGCTATAAAATTTAATAAAATAAAAGCCGCATTAATGACTACACACTAACGCGGCAAATAATTTAATGTCCATGAGGCTTTAAATCCAACATAGCGCGCTCGTAAATTAAATCAGCTCTCAACATGACGGAAAAACACACGCTCAAGGGAATAATCGCAAGCCAAATAGTTTTCTCGTGTAGAAATTTGCTCAAGAAAGTTACTATTACGCCGCCGATAAAGAACGCTATTATTAATCTTGCGTGTTTAGTGGCTTTCTTGGCCTGTTTTTCTTCTTCTTCGTGATGCATTATAGCCCGCGCGAGACTCACACCGATTTGACGGACATGATTCGTTAAAAAAGTTGTCGCCATAGGGACTCCTTCTGCCTGTCTGAACGTGTTAAACTGCATAGCACATAGAAAGCTGATTAGAATTTGCACGATTTGATTCGGCCAAGTCAACGGAATAAAGCCGATTATAAATAATGCAATTATCTCAATTCCCACTAAAAGAGTGTCCCACCTGATAAAATGAGATTTTCTTACTTTTTCCGGCAAAATTTCAGATATAACCGTGCCTAAAATATAAGCAAACAACGGAATGAAATAATATAACACGTCTGAGAAATTCCCGCGCCCGAACTCAAGAGCCATTATTACAATATTCCCCGTCTGAGCATTTGAGAAGACTCCCCCGCGCATGTTATAAGTGTAAAGTCCCATCATTCCCGCTGCAATTGTCAAGAATTCAAATATAAAATATTTCTCACATGTCAAATAAAATTCTTTGTGTAGTTCATTATGTAAATTTTTTGCTGATTCATTCATGATAAATACAACCTTTCTTAAATGGACATGAGCCGCAGTTTTTTGTGTTCGGATTATAAGACCCTGACGCGCAATTTTCCGAGACATTTATAACGCGTTCACGAATTGAGTCAAAATCTGTAATTATTCTCTCTGAAAAATTATTTTCGCGCAAGAAAGCAATTACGACATTAATTTTTCCGCAGTGAGTAAGCTCATTGACAGCCAGCGCGTAAAAATCTAATTGAGAATCATAGAGTCCGGGCGGTGCTTTATGACTCAACGTGATTTTATAGTCGATTACATGATAAAAATTTTGCGAGTCTTTATAATATGCGTCAATTGAGCCAGCCAAAGCAGTATTATTATTTAGCCTGATTCTAAAATCCTGTTCGCGTTTGATTTCAGGATTATTGATTAATTTCTGCCCGATTTGAGACTCAGCAAATTTTGACAGCCATTTTTTAAGATTTTCGCGGATTTCTTTATTACGCCACGCACCCCGCAAATATCCCGGCAATTGAGATAAAACGCTTCTGTCTGATAATAATTGCTCGAGTCTCTCTTGATAGTCTTCACTTCTCGGCCATCGTTCTAATATCCAGTGAGCTAGACTCCCCGAATCTGCACCGCCTGAAAAATTTAAATCGTCGTCAAAAATTGAGTCTCTATCAGGTGACTCCCATATTAAATTAATACCCTGCTTATATTTTCTCCTCCAAGCGAACGGGCAGAATTCAAACAAAGCAAATGAACTCGCAGAAATCTGACGCAAATAATTTTGTGATTTAATTAATTTCAGCGGCGTTAAAATTTTGCTTGATTCCTCATTCTTGATAGCACTTGATTTATAATCGCTGATTTCTTGCACATATTCAGGCGTTGAGTCGTCATGATCTAATAAAATTTTTGTCCATGTATTATTATGAGTTTTGCCCTCTTCACTCACTAGACCGCAAAAAATTAAACTGTCTTGAGCGCGAGTCATTGCAACATAAAATAATCTTGCGTCTTCTTCTGAGTCGCCCTGTTCGGATAAAAGCGAGTCCCATTCTGCTCCCTGAGGCTTTGAGTCCCCCGCGTTCATTTCGTCAGGATATAAACTAAATACGAGTCCTAATTCTTTAGACGGCCTGATAGAATCTCTACTTTTATTTTTGCCTGTTCGAGCCTCAAAAATTACTGTTACAGGATATTCGAGTCCCTTTGAAGAGTGAACAGTTGCGAGTCTAACTGCGTTTTCGTCTTTATCGTGCCAAGAAGGTTCATCAATGCCGCCCGACTCTCGTCTAACTGCCTTTAACAGCCAATCAGCACAAGCAATTAATCCCGCCGTCCCTGACTTCTGAAAATCTCGGGCAATTTTTAAAGCTCGGTGGAAATTCCGCAAAATTCTCAACCTGTCAGAGTCTTTATAGCATGAAAGCCAATCACGATTAATATCATAAATTTCAAGCAACCCCGCGGGGCCTTCATGTTCTCCGACTATAGAGAGATATTCAAGCTGTGAGAAAATTTCAGGGCAAAATTTTTTAATTGCGTCAATCGGCCTGAAATCTTTATTTATGAGCGATAAAATTTTTATTGATTTTTCCTGACTCAATCTTGAGAAAGGGGACATAAGCCAGCCCATAACGCTGAAATCATCAT
>CAJOEQ010000204.1:0-943 GCA_905233515.1 uncultured Synergistales bacterium | reverse complement strand
TCTTCTAAAATGTCATAAATCCCCCGTGAACGTGATAGAATCGCGAAATCTGAAAATTTAACCGGTCTGATAATTTTTTGCGATTTGTCCCAGATTGTGCGGCCTTCTTTTACCCATTCAGCTATATTTTTTGCTAAATTATCGGCCAAGAGTTTTTTTGCGTCCTGAGTATATTTGCCGTGAGTCGCTAAGAAAATTTTAAAATCGGGCATAGTTCCCGAGTCTCTTAAATCGTCAATATTTGCAGGATTCAATTTTTCATAATTTAATTTTGCCATTGAGTCAGAACTTCCGAGTCCGTGCCTCCATAATTCCCCGAATAATTTATTAACGCGCTCAATCAATGACGAACGAGTCCGGAAATTTACATCAAGATTAATTTTTGCGCCTGCCTTCTGAATCGTATCAGCAAATAAAGCCGGTTCAGCATGACGAAATTTATAAATTGACTGCTTAGGATCTCCCACTGCAAATAAACTCGAATAATCTTGCGCAAGAGATTCTATCATTTGAAATTGTAAAGGGTCAGTGTCTTGAAATTCGTCGACTAAGACATGAGAAAATTTGCGAGTTACTCCGCCTTCAGTGATTGCCTTTTTCGCGTGTAGAATCATATCCGAGAAAGATAATAAACCGCGCTGCTTCTTCATTCTGTCCCACATTGCCCATGAGACTGCACAGAATAATAATAGACTTTTACGCAAAGCCTTCTCATAGTCTGAAAAATTTTCGCTGAAATTATCAGTTAATTTTACAATTATCGCCGGTCTTGTTTTGCGCCAGTTCGTTAATGTCATGCCTAAATAATTTGTTACTGTCTTAAATGGCTCATAGCCGTTTGCTTTGATATTAAATATAGCTCTGTAGAAATCTTGTAAATTTTCCTCGTCGGGATTGCGTAATCGCTGCCATTCAAGCAAATTATTTAATAATTGACCTGATT
>CAJOEQ010000203.1 GCA_905233515.1 uncultured Synergistales bacterium | reverse complement strand
GGATTGTTAAACCTGATCTGCTATATTTTCTACCGCGTCAATTTATCATAATATTTATATAATAATTGTGAACATAAAACAGGAGGTGTATTAAATGAATACTTTATTTGCCAGAACTCTGCGGAAACTGCGAGAAGAGAAAGGATTTTCGCAAAAACAGCTCGGGCAACAGATGTTTGTCAATCATTCTACAGTAGCACGTTGGGAAAATGCCAGCCGACTGCCGGACGCTACAATGATTTGCAGACTCGCTAATTGTCTCGGTGTTGATGTTAACGAATTATTTCAGCTAGCAGCTCAGAGCGAAGAAAATCCCAATGTCATAATAGTAGATGACAGCAAAATTATTCTCTCTGACTGTCTTGCTGTACTGGGAGAAGTCATGTCAAACGCTGCTATAACTGGTTTTATTTGGCCGTTGGAAGCGATCGAATACGCAAAAAATAATCGGATTGCACTGGCTGTTCTTGATATTGAACTTGGAATAACAAGCGGTCTTGATCTTTGTAATACACTGCTTGAAATCAACCCCCGCACAAATATTGTATTTCTGACTGCATATGCCGATTACTCACTCGACGCGTGGAAAACTAAAGCAAGCGGCTTCATGCTAAAGCCCATGACTGTAGATGACGTGAGGGAACAGCTGAAAAAATTGCGTTATCCGTTTTCAGTAATAGAGGCTGAGAAATGATTTTCTGGTACGATTTATACTTTATCTATTTTATGGGCGGAGCTACACTTCTGTTAAGTTTTCTGGGACTGTGGTTTATCGCCATCATGCCAAGTATTGACCGCTGGAGCAAACGTTTTTTCCGAATACTTTTCACCGATCTTGTGCTATTGAGCTTGAACGGCCTCAGCAATCTTGTTTTGTTCAGAAATACAGTTCCGGCTGTATTACTATATTTAACGATCATTCTGGAAGCACTGCTTTTATCGATGACTCTGCCTATGATGACTGTTTATCTGCTGCATTGCTGCGGAGAAAATGTACGCTCAAGCAAATTATTTCATGCCGTGCTGAGTCTATGGGTAGTATTTGCCTGCTTGGTCTTAACAGCTCCGTTCATTGGAGGCTTCTATCATTTCACGCCTGACAATAGATATTATCGCGACTCTTGGTATCCGCTGCTGATGGTGCCGGTACTAGTTCTAATGCTGCTCAATATCGTAGGCCTAATGCGGAGGCGTAAGCTGCTTTCACGTAAAAAATTTCTTAGCTTTATAATTGCTATGCTGCCTATAACAGTAATGTTAGTGATAAATACATTTATAGAAGTTTATCCGCTCGTAGATATATGCGTTGTACTGTCAGCACTGTCTATGTACAGCCTCATACTCTCAGACCAAGTAGAGCAGGCTTTGAATAGACAGCGAGAAATCGCCAATCAACGCGCTAGTATTATGATTCTGCAAATGCGGCCTCACTTTATCTATAACACAATGACAAGTATATATTGTCTCTGCGATCAGAATCCTAAACTTGCCCGGCAGCTTATCATGGATTTCACAACCTACCTGCGAAAAAATTTTACCGCCATTGCAAGCGCAACACCTATTCCCTTTTCTTCGGAATTAGAACACACCCGCGCTTATCTTGCAGTTGAACAAGCTCAATATGAAGACAGCCTATTTGTTGATTATGATACACCGCATACATGTTTTCGAGTGCCTCCGCTCACTCTACAGCCCATAGTGGAGAATGCCGTCAAGCATGGTAGAGATCCTTATGCAGGCCCGTTTTATATTTCTATTAGAACGCAAAAAACTGATTCAGGCAGTAAAATAATAGTTGCTGATAACGGACGAGGTTTTAACACAACTGATGACAGCGAACCTCATACAGCTCTCCAAAATATTCAGCAAAGATTAGAAATCATGTGCGGCGGAAATCTGACAATAACGCCTAATGATGGCGGCGGGACTGTTGTAACTGTGATAATTCCTGACAGCATAACAAATTAAAAAATTTGACATTCTGGAAACTCTCTTACATTAGCAAAAAAAAATAATAAAATAATAATTCGCTGCTGGGGATATATGCTCTCCCGGCAAAAAATAATGACAGGAGTAAAATATGAAAAATTTTGAGAATAAATATCCGTATTTCTGGCTGATTTTAGGGCTTGTGCTGACAATGCTTTCTTATGGAATCTTCAATACCGGCATTTGTGCGTGGATATTTGCTATACCGCTTATAAGATTTATTAATAATCGTACAAAGTGGTCATCGATTATCTTAATGCTTATCGGTATGATAATTATAGCTAATATCACATTTTTCAGGCTTGTTGAAGACAATTTCAATATTATGAATCAAGTATTTTGCACACTTAACGGCATAAGAATTTGTTTCCCGTTCTTTGTGTACTTCCTTTGCAGATATTTACGAGCCAAGAAAATAATCGCTTACTATGCATTTCCGGCGGCTGTAGCTGTAGCAGAATTCTTTATAGATAATCCGTTTATTTCGGTTATGACTTCGCTATCTGTATCACAGTTCTGGAATATAGGTCTAATGCAGGTCGCAAGTGTTACCGGTGTAGTCGGCGTTTCATTTATAGTTACATTATTTGCTTCAATCGTTAATTATATCTGGGAAGAAGGAGCACGCAAAGGCACTCTTATAAATGTTATCGGGTATGGGATTGCAGTAGTTATAATTACCAGTATAGGAATGTTCACAGTGGAGAAAATAACTACAACTGATCAGACAGTAAGAGTGGCTGCGGGTATAGAAAATTTTAATTTGTTACAGAAAGATAAATCAATTCTTGCTCAATATACCGGCTCAGACGAAGAGAAAATGCTTCAAGCAAATATTGATATAATTAACGAGAGAGCTAAACAAGCTGTGCAAAATGAATCAACTTTAA
>CAJOEQ010000202.1 GCA_905233515.1 uncultured Synergistales bacterium | reverse complement strand
AAAATCAAGCGTGATAACTCATCACGATAATACGGCAATAATTTATTTGCACGATTAATTATATTATGTTTATGTATTAAAGTATAAGGAAATTTTACAGCCCTATAACTTGCTCTAAGCAAATAAAATAGCCAGCCAGGAGCATTTTTCTTGACAAATTTCTTGAGTCCCATAATAAATAACAGTCCTCCATAATATAAAGTTTTTATTAATGATTGAATAAATTTTCTTGAGAGAGTCAAATATCCCGCAAATTTTCAGCAGCAAATCATTAAGACAACTCAGCAAATTTTTACAAGAGTCGCCGAGTTCGCAAAATAACTCGCAATCTTTCAGCAATAAATCACGACAAAAAAATACTCCCTCGAAAATCTTGTAATATTTACGAGAGAGCAAAAAATTTTTTTCTGATATAAATTTATTTAGTCTTGTATGAGAATTATTCTTGTGATATGCTGAAAGGATATGACAATAGCCGTGAAGCCGTGAAGCCGTGAAGCCGATTATGTCAGAAAATTTAGGCATTGTCAACACTCCTTTTGCTGGAAAATTTATTTTATCGCATTATATCACAATTTATTAAATACTTTGCCAGAAGTATAACAGAAATCTAGAAAACTTCTTACTGTGAAGAATCTTACTCCGAAAGCAAATAACGAAATTATAACCGTGCATAAGACAAAATTTATTTCTCCGCGACTCATTTGGCCGATCTTCTTTGACATATGGAAAATATGCAATCCGACTGAACGCTTCCAAGGTCTCAAAAATGGCACTGTTCCGCACCAAGCGTCTTCTAAAATATGCAGCAGACAGCCCATAAACCAGAATCCAGCGCATGACCATACGTCTAAATGTGCGCCCCTTCCGTCAACGAGTGCCGAAATTCTCGGAACTATCCACCCCGAACGCGAAAAACAAGTATATACAAGTAACAGCCACGGCACAAACCAGTGAGTATAACGCCTGTGATAGCGATTTCTCCTTTTACCGAAAAAAATATATTCAGATGAGTCCGGGAATGTGCTGCCAAATAAACTCATTGTTGCTGCTAGGGGTGAACCTGTTGCTCCGAGTACAAATGCAAATGTTGAAATTCTATGTCCTTTACCGGTCATTTTATTTTATAAACACTTTCACGAGAATTAATATTATTGTATTAGCTAATATAACAGCCGCTCCAGCCGGAATATTTAAAGCAAATGAAAGAGTCAATCCTGCTATAAAAGCTATAAACGAAATTATTGCAGAATAAATCACTAAACTTTGAAAGCCTGACGCTAAATTTTTCGCACTCACAGCCGGAAGAATTATCACGCCCGATATTAATAGCGTTCCCATTATTCGCATGCCTGTTACTATTATAAATGCCGTCAAAATCGAAATTAAAGCCTGATAATAAGTTATATTTATTCCCAGTGAACGCGCATAATCTTCATTATAAGAAATCAAAAAAAGCCGGTTATAAAATATCACGAACGCAAGAATTATTATAACTGCTAGAATTACAGCAAAAATTAAATCGCTCTCACTCAAGGCCAAGACGCTCCCGAATAAATATGATGACATGTTTGACGCTGAACCTGAAAGCGACGAAATTATTACTCCCAGTGCTAAGGCAGCAGACGACGCTACAGCAATCGCAATATCTCCCGCAGTCTTGAATCTCTCACTAACGAACATGATTATAAACGCAGCCACTATCACAGCCGGTGCAGTTATATAAATCGCTGAAATCTTCAACGCCGCAGCAATTGACAACGACGCAAAGCCGATTTCTGACAGGCCGTGACCTATTAAAGAATAATGCTTTAACACGAGAATAACTCCCAGAATCGACGCGCAAATTGAAATTAATGAGCCAGCTATTAAAGCTCTCTGCACAAATGAATATCTCAATAAATCAAGTATTTCGCTCATTTAAATAATTCTCCCGCCTGAAAGTGTTATGACTCTTGCTTCAGGTATATATTCAAAATCTGAATCGTCATGAGTTACCATTAAAATTAAGCAGCCTTCACTAATTTTTTTGCGTAAAAGCGTGAATAATATATCATGTGATTCAGAATCAAGCCCCGCACAAGGTTCATCGAGCAATAATATATCAGGTTCTCCGCATAATGCACGAGCTATAAATACACGCTTTAATTGTCCGCCTGAAAGAGTATTTATTTTGCGTTTTGACAAGTCAGAAATTTTTAGCTCCCTCATTGAACGTATTGCAAGCTGTTTATCATGTCTTGAGTAAAAAATTTTGCCCGGTCTTTGTGTACCTGTTAAGACAATTTCTATAACTTTTGCCGGGAAGTCCCTGTCAGCTTCTTCAACTTGAGGCACGTACGAAATTCGCCCGTTTATATTAATTTCGCCTGAACTCAACGCGATAAGGCCGGCCATTGCTTTAATCAGCGTACTTTTTCCAGCTCCGTTAATGCCCGTAATAAATATCATTTCGCCTGAATTTGCCTTCAGTGAGACATCATTTAATAATGTCTTGTCGCCGTATTTTATTAATGCGTTAGAGAGATTTAATCTTTCAGTCATCTAATATAATTTTAAGCGTGTTAATATTATTTCTCATGATTTCAAGAAATGAGTCATCTTCTGATGAGCTATGAGCAGTGTTAAATATTAAAATTTTTGTGCCCGTCTCACCTGAAATCGAGCGCGTTATTTGTGATGTCCCGAATAAATCAGCAAGAATATATTTTGTCCCATTTTCGCGAATAAATTTTATAATCTCTGCAATTCGTTTGATTCCCGGCTCGTTTTCTCCGTCATAAGCTGAAATATATTTAAACTTGTAACGCTCAATAAAATAATTGCAGGCAAATTCTCCGGCAAAAACAAGCGTTTTATCTCTTGGAAGGCTCATAAATTCCGAGTCAATTTCTGAAAGTTTACTTAAAAATTTTTGCGCGTTCTCGTTATAAATTTCTGTATTTTCCGGGTCATTCTTAATTAATCCCGCTAAAATATTTTTGCCCATTTGTGAGGCTCTTTGCATGTCCATCCAAATATGAGGGTCATTATTTATTAACTCGATATTTTGTGAGGCATTTATTATAAAAGTTTTCTCAAGTGAGTGCGAAATTTTTCCTGCCCAGTGTTCAAGCTCAGGACCTGTGTAAATAAATATATCTGACTCATTCAAGATTAATATATCCCATGTAGAAGGTTCGAACTCGTGAGGCTCCATCCCAGGGCGTAAAAGCAGCTTTATATCAGCACAATCTCCAGCAATCTCACGCGCAAAATCAAACACAGGGAATGAACTGCAAGTTATCAAAATTTTTGCGTGGGCTGTTGATGTCAAAATCAGCAAGAAAGATATTATAATTATAAAGCGTCTAAGTTTAGTCAATCAAATTTTACTCCTAAAAATAAATATTTTAAGCTATTATACTTGATAAAAACGAGTGCAGCAAAATTTTATAGTGTTACAGCGATAATTACGGACAAAAAATAAAAATATTTGCGGCATATTAGGCAAT
>CAJOEQ010000201.1 GCA_905233515.1 uncultured Synergistales bacterium | reverse complement strand
AAACGCTTCAGCAGCCCCCAGTCCCATAAATAAACCTGCTGCTAGAGTCATTCCTGAACGAGACACGCCCGGCAGTACTGCAATCCCTTGAGCAATTCCGACGACTAAAGCAATTTTTAGGAGTGATGAGTTTTTCCGCCTGTCTGACATTATAGGCACGAAAATTAACACGAACGCCGTCAATATTAAGCCAGTCCCTATATAAATAGGCCGATCCGTGAAAATGTCTACTATTTTGCGCAGTGGAAGACCGATTAAAGCAGTCATAAAATTTGCTATCAATATCGCCCAGCCATAAGCCCAGCCGCCTGACTTCCTGCGTGAGACCCAGCCGCCGAACCATTCAATTATTAGTCTCATAATATCGCGCCTGAAATAAATAAATACTACTAAGACAGTGGCACAATGAAGCAATAAATCAAACGCTACGAGATTTTCATTTACGAATCCGAAAAAATTTTGTAGTATTGCCAAATGTCCCGAACTGCTGACCGGTAAAAATTCGCAAATTCCCTGTACTAAGCCTAATATAAACGTGTGTAGATTGAAACTCATTTAAAAATTGATCCCCCTAAGAATTATATAAAATTTAAAAAAAGTCTTTCTCAAAAAATGCTGCGTCATCATAATAGCCCGAACGCTTTAACGAGATAACCGGCAAAATTACCGCAAATGATGAATTTCTTTTCCTTAAGACATCGCGGACTCGTGTTTTAATTGTGCGTTTGAGTGCCTCAAGATTGACTCTCTTTCCTGCTGATTCAGTTATGACTCTTTCAGCAGTTGCGTATAACTCGTTAAAAATTTGTTTTGTGTCATCAGAGATAAATACTCCTTGAGTCTCAATTGCAACAGGAGCTAATAAATTCCCCTTGTCATCAATTGCCGCAGACACGACTAAGACTCCATCTTCCGCAATTTCTCGGCGTTCCTTCATGACTTCACTTTTTATACTTCCTGCCGCGTTACCGTCAACAATTTCCGCACCTGCCTGCACATGGCCTTGTTTTCTAGGAAATGAATTTCTTGTAAATGTCAAAATATCGCCGTTCACCATCAAAAAAATATTTCGCGCGGGGATTCCTACTTCTTGAGCAAGCTGTGAATGCCTGACTAAATGCTTATATTCTCCGTGAATCGGGACAAAATACTGCGGGCGGGTTATGTTCATAATAATTTTAAGTTCTTCGCTTGAAGCATGGCCTGACACGTGAATTTGCCGCTCTTTCTCGTAAACTACTTCACAGCCCTGTGCAAAGAGTCTATTAATCGTGTTATTGATTAATTTTTCATTTCCGGGAATAACTGAAGCGAGCAAGAAAACTACATCATGTTCACCGAGTATAATAGATTTATTTTCGCCCCTGCTCATAGTAACGAGTCCCGAAAAAGGTTCGCCCTGTGATCCCGTCGTAATTACTACTAATTGATTATCTGAATATTTCCAGCTTTCTTCGATTGAGATAATCATTTTAGGATCAATTTTGAGATAACCGAGTTCTCGCGCAAGTTCCGTTATTCTAATCATGCTGCGGCCAAGAAATGCAATTTTACGGTTAAATCTTGCTGCTACGTCGGCGGCCTGCTGGATTCTGTGTACGTTGCTTGCAAATGAAGAGATTATAACGCGCTTATTTCTATAAGTCCTAAAAAGTGTCTCAAGAGTCCCCGATATAATTTTTTCGCTGGGTGTAAAGCCTTTTCTCTCTGCATTCGTTGAGTCTGAACATAATAGCATTATGCCCTTGTCCCCTTCTTCAGCGAGTGCCGCAAAGTCCGTAACTCTTCCATCAATAGGAGTCGAGTCAAGTTTAAAATCTCCAGTGTGTAGAATTCTCCCGAGCGGCGTATCAATTGAGAGAGCGACTCCGTCCGGAATTGAGTGAGCAACTGCAATAAATCTAACTACGAACGAGCCAATTTGCACAACGTCGCCCGCTTTGATCTCGAAAGTTTTAGGTTTATAGCCCGGCAAATCATCTTGTAATTTATTCTTGATTAGTCCCAGCGTTAATTGAGTCCCGTAAATAGGCACGTCAAGACGCGGCAAAGCATAGGGAAGTCCGCCCGTGTGATCTTCATGGCCGTGAGTTATGATAATTGCTAAAATTTTATCGCGGTTATTCTCAAGATAAGTTATATCAGGGACAATATAATCAATGCCGGGGAGTTCGCTGTCAGGAAATTTCAGGCCGCTGTCAATCACAAGAATTTCGTCATTATATTCAAGGACGTACATATTTTTGCCGATTTCACCGAGTCCCCCTAGTGGAATAAAATTCAGATGTTCACCCTCTGAACCGTTAAATTTTCTGCGCTTTGATGTCAAATAATAGTTCCTCCTGTTCAAAAATTTTTTATATATAAATACCCGTCATGCTCAAAACGGGCAATAAATTCAAGTGTTATTATTTATCTGAATAATTATATTATATTTCATGATTTATTATGCTGATTAACAAGAAAAATTTATTATCACGAATTATATTACTTGACAAAAAATTTATTTATTTCACGAACGATAATAATTTGCTCATGTTTAAAAATTTTTAGCACATTATATTTGCACAGTAATTAATTATAATGCATGAATCAAGAAAAATTTATTATATTTGGAATCGGCATAAATGGCTGTGAGTCAGTGAATAACTTGATAAACAGTAAACTTGAAAATGTAGAATTTTTTGCGGCATGTGAGAATGAAAACGCGCTTAATTCCTGCAAAGCTGATAAAAAATTTATTATTCAGGACGACCAGCAATTTTTTAACGATAATTTTATTGAGGCTGATATAATCTTTATATTGTATTCGGGAGAAAATGGGAAGAAAGAAAAAAAATTTGCGCTCAATGTAGCACGTTCTGCCAAATTAAAAGGAGTCTTAACGCTCATAATTTC
>CAJOEQ010000200.1 GCA_905233515.1 uncultured Synergistales bacterium | reverse complement strand
TTCAAGAATTATAAATTAGTCCGTCCAATCGCGTGATTTCTCGATTGCTTTCTTCCAGCCTGCATAAGCCTTTTCGCGCTCATCTGCTCCGAGTTCAGGTGTGAACTTGCGATCTTGTGCCCAATTTGCGCGTATATCGCCCTCATCTTTCCAGAATCCGACCGCGAGTCCTGCTGCATAAGCTGCTCCGAGTGCTGTAGTCTCATTTACGACCGGTCTAACAACTTCAGTGCCGAGTATATCAGCTTGTAACTGCATGAGCAAATTATTTACAACTGCTCCGCCGTCAACTTTCAAAGCTGTTAATTTTTTGCCGGAGTCCTTCTCCATTGCCTCGATAACGTCTCTTGTCTGGTAGCAAAGACTCTCAAGAGTAGCGCGTATAATATGCTCTTTACGAATATAACGAGTGAGTCCGACAATTGCCCCGCGTGCTGTCATGTCCCAGTAAGGAGCAAAGAGTCCGGAGAATGCAGGCACGAAATAAATTCCGCCCGAGTCTTTAACTTTCCCCGCAAAATATTCAGTTACAGGCGCATCATCAACGAGTCGCAAATTATCACGCAGCCACTGAATCGCCGCACCTGCAATCGCAATAGAGCCTTCAAGAGCATAATAACATTTGCCCGGTTCACGTGAATAAAACGCTGTCGTCAAGAGTCCATTCTTAGAAGGAATCGGCTTATCACCGATATTCATTAACATAAAGCAGCCAGTGCCGTAAGTATTCTTTGCTTCTCCTTCGCTTAAACATGCCTGACCAAATAAAGCAGCCTGCTGATCTCCTAAATCTCCAGCGACTGGAATCTCCGCACCGAACGGCCCGGATGTTGTTGTTTTGCCGTAAACTGCGCTTGACGGCATAATTTTAGGAAGCATTGACTCGGGAATTTGTAACTCTTTTAGCATAGTCTCGTCCCATTTTAGAGTCTCAATGTTCATTAAAAGAGTTCTCGACGCATTAGATACGTCAGTAACATGGACTCCGCCGTTAACTCCGCCGGTTAAGTTCCAAATCAGCCAAGTATCAGTGTTTCCAAATAATAATTCGCCCTTCTCTGCTTTCTCGCGCGCGCCGGGTACATTGTCGAGAATCCAGCGAATTTTTGTGCCGGAAAAATACGGATTTATGAGCAAGCCTGTTATTTCTTTGACTTTGCCCTCACCTTTCTCGTTTTGACCCCAGCCCGGTTTTTTCAGCCATTCAGTGCAAAAATCTTGAGTCCTCGTACACTGCCAGACTATAGCGTGATAAATGGGCTTACCTGTTGCTTTCTCCCATACTACTGTAGTTTCTCGCTGATTTGTTATGCCTACTGCGGCGATCTCTTCAGGTGAAATATTGCCTTTTATTAGTGCCTGCCTGATAACGTCTTGAGTGCGGCTCCAAATTTCCATTGCGTCATGTTCGACCCAGCCGGGATTCGGGAAAAATTGTTCATGCTCCATTTGATGAGACGCGACCGGGCGGCCATCCTTTGCGAATAACATACAGCGTGTACTTGTTGTGCCTTGATCTATTGCGGCAACGTATTTTTTCCCTGACATTGAAATTTTTTCCTCCTGTTTAATTTCTGGCGCGGTTGTCGGAGTATTATTTGATTCTTTCTTGCTTCCGAATAATTTAAATAACATTTTTTAACTCCTGAAATTAATTAATTGCACGAAAGATAAAATTTTTTGCTTCTTCCAGCCCGTTATTACTTGTCATCACGTTATTTGCAGGCGTGAAAGCTCGAAAAAATTTGCTATATAAATCGCGGGGGCAGAAATTTTTACATTAAGCCGAATGCGTGGCAGAAGAAGTAAGCTACTACAGCACCTACAAGCGGGCCAACTACAGGAACCCACGAATATGCCCAGTCTGAGTCTCTCTTACCGGGAATGGGCAGGACAAAATGAGCGATTCTCGGGCTTAAGTCTCTCGCAGGGTTAAGAGCGTAACCGGTCGGGCCTCCTAATGCTGCACCGAGTCCGTAAATAATGCCTACTACAAAGAATGTGCCGAGTCCGGGCGTGTTGAGTCCTACACCTTTAGAGAATACGCACATAATCAGCGTAACAAGGAAGAATGTAGCAATTGCTTCTGTTAAGAAACAGCAGCAGAGATTACGTTCTGATTCACTCTTATTAGGAGCAGTACAGAAAACTCCGAGCTGTGCATTAGGGTCTGAACCTTTCCAGTGATTGAGATATGCAAGCCAGACTATAACGCCGCCGCAAAATCCGCCGATCATTTGAGCAATTATTATATTGCACGCTTCACCCCATGAGCCGTAAACGCCCGCAAGAGTCTTTGCAACTGTTACAACTGGATTTAAATCTCCCTGAGCTGATCCGAGAGCATTTGCCGCGAAAACTCCCAGACCTACCGCCCAAGCCCAGCCCCAGCAAATATGAACCCAGTTAGAGCCGTTTGCTTTTGAGTCTTTGAGTACTAAATTTGCGACGTTACCGTCACCGAATACTACTAGAACAAGAGTACCGAAGAATTCACCTAAAATAGGTCCTGTCGTCATGATAAAATTTCCTCCTGATTTAATAAAAATTTTATTGCTATTTCCGGAAAATTCCTGACTAATTGCCCCCGCTTGATTAATTCAAGAATTCCCGAATTACTGCCTAAAATCTATAAATTTTCCTGTGAATGAAAATATTTTATATTTAATTCTTTATATTGCAATGAGAAATTTTGCTGTATAGTCTTTACATAAATTTTTTAAATCACTGTATAATTATTAGCAAGCTCATAAAATTTTTCACATAAAGGAGTCTTTTATTTTGGATAACAAAGGCAACATGAAAAGGCGACTGCGGCGGACTCAATGCAGTTATAAGAGGCGCGGCAAAAGCTGCATTAATGCGGGGAATCAGAACTTACACGATTCCAAACGGTTATGCGGGATTGTATAATCTCGTTGATTTTGATCATCTTGTAGAGCTTGACGAAGAACGCACGGATCACGTAAATTCTTCATTTGCAGGAAGCGACGCAGGACACAGCAGAGTCAAAATTTCAAAAATTAATGACCCCGATAAATATGACAGAATCATGATGGGTCTAAGAAAGCACAATTTAAACGGGCTTGTAATTTCCGGCGGTGATGACACGGGAAGCGTCGTTGTTGACTTGTCAGAACATGGAATCCCCTGCGTTCATGCTCCTAAGACAATGGATTTAGATTTGCAGACTTATTCAGTCGGAGGAGACTCGGCCATTAACAAAATTGCTAACATAGTCGACGATCTCAAGACAACAGGGACGACTCATAATAGAATCATGGTAATTGAAGTATTTGGCCGTTATGCTGGTCATACAGCTTTCAGGGGCGGAATTGCTGCCGATGCTGACTGTATATTGATTCCTGAAGTCCCAGTAGATTTTAACGCCGTTTATGATCACTTAAAGCACTATTACATTCGCAGGATTCTTAATTCTGACGTTCACGCAGGAACTTATACAATCGTAGTAGCTGAAGGTGTAAAAGGTGAGGACGGAAAATTATTCTCAGACGGTGGAGCAGCACAGGCGGACTCATTTGGTCATCCGAAATTAGCAGGTGCAGGCCGCTTTGTTAAAGAGACTTTAGAAGAAATGATGCGCAATGACCCCGAAATTAAGCAATTTATGAAGACTTCAGGAATGTACGTTCCCGGAGTGTTCGAGATTCCGGAAATCAGAGAAGTAATCCCGAGTCATATCGTCCGCAGCGGGTCAACTTCAGCATATGACGTAAATTTCGGAAAACAAATCGGAGCAGCTGCCGTTATTTTGCTTGACGAGGGAGTCAGCGGTGTTACAGTCGTAAAAATGTATGACGGCAAAATTCGTTACATACCGACCGCTGAGGCAATCGCACAAAGATTCGTAGGACTCGAGAGCGTTACATTCTATGAGCAAATGGACGTATGCTTTGGCCGTCGTCGTCAACAGTATAAAGCAGTATTAGAAGAAGTACACGGAGCAGTCGAACGTCTTTACAGCTAGAATTAAATATTATTCCCCCTTGCTTTGTTATTGAGTTAGGGGGGAATATTTATTTTTCTGAATTATAATAGTCTTGAAACATTTTCAGCGAGTAAATTTGCTTGTGCAAGAACTGAAGAACCGACTTGATTCATTATGTTCATTTTGACGAATTTCAGAGTCTCTCTTGCTATATCAGCGTCATTAATTAAGCTGAGTGATTTATTAAGATTCGTGCTTTGTGTTGTCAGAACGTCTAAAGATTGCTCAAGCGTGTTAATATAAGATCCTATTTTTGCGCGTTGAGTAGAGACTTTATCTATTGCCTCATCAATAATAGTTATAGAGCGTGCTGCAGTTTCTCGAGTTGTTAAATTAACAGCATCGACTCCGAGAGCATGTGATGACATATTACCGAGATCTAAAATAAAATTTTCCTGCTCATTTGCGCCTATCTGGAATTTAATGGAATTGTCCGCTAAATGTATAGTGCCTGAATAAGAGTCTGTGTTAACTGTCTTGTAACTTTTTGAGCCCTCATCCCAAGATGCAGCTATACCCAACATTGAGTCAAATTCAACGTCAACATTTTGATTTATAACGCTGTGAATTACATTCCCTGTAACGCTTATATCAGACGCAA
>CAJOEQ010000199.1 GCA_905233515.1 uncultured Synergistales bacterium | reverse complement strand
AATGGTAGCTTATCAGGCAGCATTACAGCATTTCTTAGAGAAGGAAATGCCGAGACGCGGAATATTTTTCAGAATTCGGCCGTTGAAAGCCGAGAAGAAAAAAGAAATTAGAATTGACAGTATTCAGCCTAGATTTGCAGTCGGCACAATATGGTTTAAGAATGGAGCTGTGTGGCTGGAAAAATTAGAGAGCGAATTATTAGCTTATCCGCACGGAGCGCATGATGATGTAATTGACGCACTCGCATACGTTGAGCAAATAGCAAGCTCACCATTTCAATATAGTAAGGTGGTGAATAACGATTGGAACCCAGTAGCGGGCAGTATGTAGAAGATAATTTAAATTCAGAAGGTCAGCCGCTAATTTTAGAGAAGCCGGCAATGAATAAGGAAAAAATCCGCAAGACGATATTAAATGATATTCAGCGGGCAAATAATTTTTTCACGTCGAAAATTGAGCCGGTCTTGAGAACTCGACACCAAATTTATGAAGCAGACAGAGAATATTACAAGCGGCGATTTAAGAACACAGCAGGCCAGAGCGATTTTGTTAGCTTTGACTTCTGGAGCATGGTACAGTGGGCAATTCCCAATGTGATGAATTCATTTTTCGGCGGTGATGAAGCTGTTGTAATCGTGGGACGTAATCAAGAAGATGTACCGCGTGCAGAGATTTTAAAGGAGTTAATAAATTTTCAGCTCATGACACAAAATAAAGGATTTCTTGTTTTGTGGGACTGGTTCAGCGACGCATTTCAATATAATTTAGGAGCCATAAAAATTTGGTGGGAGCGTGTAGAAGACTGGGAGACTGAAAAAATGGAATATGCCGGACAAGATAGAATTATGATGTTACAGCAAAGTCAATGGTGCGAGATTGAATATATCAGTCCGCCTGACATGTTCGGTATGTGTCAAGTAATTTACAGAATAGGCAGATTAAAATCTAATCGGCCAGTAATAGAGCCAGTAAGAGTAACGGACTTGCGGTGGTCTCCTGAAGCAAAGAGCTTGAGAGACGCAAATTTTGTAGCTCATCGGCAGACTGTAACAGCTGACCATTTACGCAGGCAGGCTCAATCAGGAATTTATGACATTGAGGCAGTAGAGCGGGCTATCCAGAATTCTAGCGGAGGAGCAGTAATATTTAATCAGTTCGAGACAGAATTAAATGACGAACTTGACCAGAATTTAAACGAGGAAGAGGGAGCAAGAAGTCTTTTCGAACTTTTTGAGTGTTATGCTAAAGTTGATATTAACGGCGATGGAATGTTAGAAGACGCTTTAATTTCTGTTGTTGGCGATGAGTTATTACGAGTTACAGAAAATCCATTTGGCCGAGTGCCTATTTTCACGTTATCGCCAGTGCGAGACCCTTTCAAAGTTCTAGCTCAGTTGTCATTGAGTGAAATTGTTGGAGAAGTCCAGACGATAAAGACGGCTTTAATGCGGCAATTATTAATCAATACAGCAACTTTAAATAATATGCGCTGGTTCATTGACCCGAACGGCGTAGATTTGAAGGATATTCAGGAAAATAGGCAATTTATCAAAGTTAATAATTCTAATCCTAGTACGGCTGTATATCCATTTCCGACAAATAGTCTTGCACCGTGGACAATGAATTTATTTGAGTATTTAGAAGGTTCATTAGAACAGTGGACAGGTCGAACTCGTTACAATCAAGGCACTGACAGCAAATCTCTAAACAAGACAGCAACGGGCATTAGTTTACTCCAGCAAGCGAGCAATCAAAGAATAGACCATATTATTAGAGTTTTTGCTGAAACTGGAGTAGGTGAGATGTTAAGATTTCTTGTTGAATTAAATCAGCGTTATATAGACCAGCCGCAAGTAATCAGGCTAAAGAATACAATGCTTGAAGTCAGTCCCGATGATTTGAAGGGCGAATTTGATATTGACGTGAACACAGAGCGGGAGTAGGCAAGAAAAAGCAAACTATTGAGAATTTGCAAATCTTCTTAGGAACTTTGGCGCAAGTAGGAATGCAAATCGGAGCAGTAACACCGGGTGAATGGGCGCACGCAGCACAGAAATTATTACTTGAGAGCGGAATAAAAGACCCTCAAAGCTACGTGTTAGACCCTGAAATTGTAAAACAGCAATTTTTTATGCAAATGCAGCAGCAAATGCAATTACAGGAACAGCAACAGGCAGCAGCTTTATTGTCAGAAGTAGCAAAGGCGCAAAAAGCTAATAATAGTGCTAGATTTAGATAAATACTTGATATGCGTTATATAATACAATCATTATAATTATCACTAAAGAGGGTGATACAAAATGAGGATTATATGCAGCAGAACAATAATTGCAACGCCGCCCGGATGGACAATTAGAGAGCAGCTTGAAATGCGCAAAATGACGCAGAAAGAATTTGCTAGACGTATGGATATGTCCGAAAAACATATAAGCCAGCTTATAAATGGTGAAGTTCGCTTAATGCCTGAAATAGCAAATCGTCTTGAGACAATTTTAGGTGTGCCAGCGTCTTTCTGGAATAATCTTGAGGCTTATTATCAAGAGCGAGTAATTCAAGCTAATGAAGAAAACAATATGGACAGAGGATTATCACGTGATTATATTATTCATCCGGGAGCTACATTAGCAGAAGTTATAGAAGATAGAAATATATCTACAAAGGAATTAGCTAGTAAAACGTGTGTAACTGAAAAATATATTAGTGCAATTCTTAATGGCAAAAAATCTATTTCAGCAACTTTTGCTAAAAAACTTGAAAGAACACTCGGAATTGAGGCTTCATTTTGGCTTAAACTTCAAGCTAATTATGATAAAGAGCTTCTCGAATTTGAAGATAAATCGCAATAACAGAACAAAAAGTTAATAACTCAACAGTCCAGCACTCCATTTTTCGGGAGTGCTTTTTCATGCAAAA
>CAJOEQ010000198.1 GCA_905233515.1 uncultured Synergistales bacterium | reverse complement strand
CCAAGCGCAACAAGACAAATATCACTCATTTTCACGGACTCCGCGTCAATTTTTTGCTTTATATTATTTGCCGAGCTTAAATCATTTGTCCTGAATCTATTTTCCGGCAATTCTCTAAAAACGTCCTGATTTACTGCGAACTCGGTAAATTTTCTCTCTCTGAAATCATCCCGGTTCATTGCGATTCTTATTCGTGTAAATCTCGGCTTGTTTGAGATTCTCAAGATTATATTTTTCACCGTTGCCGACCTGAACACAAAATAATTACTTGTGTCAACAATCTCATCAACTATAAAATTATCAAGTAACATTTTCCGTGATAATTGCGCGTATTTCTGGTTAGTGTACGAATACGGAATAATGAACGAGAGAGTCCCATAAGGTGCGAGAAGTGAGCAGCCTTTTTCTATGAACGCTATATATAAATCAGTTCTCATTATGCAAGTCTTGAAAGTGTCATAAATTGCTTTGCGGTCTGAAATTTTCTCAACGTTTATATAAGGCGGGTTGCCTATAACAATATCAAAGCCGCCATTTTCAGCAAAGACTCGCGGGAATGTCATTTGCCATAACAAAAAAGGTTTTGAGGGTAATTTTTTCGCTGTCTCGTAAAATTTGAGTCTCTCGTCTCGTTTATCGTCCGGCTGTAAATCAATTTGAGAAATAATAATCTCGTCATAAATTTCAGAAATCTGATCGCGTAATATTTTTTTCTCGTTCGGGTCATTTGCCTCGTATAAATTTCTTTGCAGAGTTATTAATTTTCCCGTGCGTTCTTTTACGTCATCATCAAAAAAAGTGCCTTGTCTATTTTCCGAAATATTATCAAGTGCGCGGGTCTGTTCGTCGAGTTTCAAGCCCATGAAAGAGTCAATTAAACTGTCAGCACAAATAATATTACAATCAAGATTCGGGAGCGGGTGAGGCTTTGAGCTTTCATTATCGATAACAAGAGAGAGCCATAAACGTAATTTTGCAATATCTACGGCACTGGGTTCGATGTCGCATGCAAAAATTGAATTCTTTATAGTATCGCGCTTGAGTTCATAGAAATTTTTAGAATTCCCGTTAAATTGCTAGATAATATTTCTTGCGCTTATAATTTCGTTGAGCATACCCAGCGGGAACGCACCGGAACCGACGGCCAAGTCAACAATTTTTACATTTTTGAGAGCTGAGTCGATCTCATTCAAGCGTGATAAAATTTGCGGGCTGATTTCTTCACGTTTCATGATTTCCCCGAACATGAAAAAATTTCTTAAATCGTCGTCATTAAGGCCTGTTTTTGCGGATATGTGAGAGATTAAAGACTCCTGACACATATAATTAACGATTTCGCGTGGAGTATAGAAAGCACCGATATTTTTACGATTTTGCGAATCCATGAGGCTTTCAAAGACTTTTCCGAGCATTTCGGGATCTATAGCGATTTCATGTTCGAGCGGCTCATCTTCAGAGATAGTAAAATTATAATTGTCAAAAATGTCAAGAATGCCATTAAAAGACTCGTCCGCAAAAATTTCATTAGGGAGCGTAAAATTTGATTTCTCACCCTCAAAGAGTCCCCCGTTCAAAAAAGGTATACGGCAGTCAAGTTCGCTGAAAAATGACTCATCGCCGCGATTCTTGTTAAGTCCCTCATAAAATAAAGGCTCTAAATAATCACGGAAATAATTTTTATTTTCACGAATGCACTTATTAAATAAATCGCGCATGAAAGTTTTTGAGCCATTGCCCCAGTTTTCGCCGCGTTTGACTCCGAGCCAGCCTTTTTTTTGCACGAAATACAAGAAAGCAATTTGACCGAGTAATTTTTTTGTGAACTGTTCGGGATTAATCGGGCGGTTATCGATTGAGTCAATAAAATTTTTGAGAGATTCATATTTAGATTTATAGCGTGAGAAAAACTCATCAGTAACGGGCTCAACGTTGAAGGCCTCAATTAAATCATCAAAAGCGGGCTTGTTATCCTGCAAAAAAATCGGTAATAGACGTTCCTGCGCAGTGTGAGAGGGTTCGCCCCTTCCGACGAGAAAAGAAAATCTCTTAGCGTGATTAATATTAAATCCCTTAGGTTGAGCATAATCCATCATGACAAGAGAGAGCCGCCATTTTTCAGGGGAGTCATTCACATAGAAGGCTGCGAGTGCTGCATCAAAAGTACTGTTATTCAACAATGTGCGTACAAAATTGCGCTGAGAACTCCGGGAGTCTAAATTATTCAAGCAAATTACAAAGAGGGCTATTTTTTGCGAGTCAGAAATTTTATAGCTGCCGAGATAATTATAAAATTTTATGCTGTGAGAAAAATTTTCGGTCGGCTTGATTTCTTTATCGTGCGATAAATCAACGTCAACTAAGAGTTCCAGCAAAAAACGCCTGAAATTATTTATATTGAATTCAGATTGTAGAGTATCTCTAAAAATTTGAGTTTTATACTCGTTAATATTCATGAATGAGTCCCCCTTATATAACAAGATAATATAACATGTTTTGCGCCGTTGTGATTTAGTTGTGCTTCAATTCGCGAATAAAGATAACTGCGCGGTATTAGAGTCTCAATAATTGAAAATTTTTCGCTTGAATTCTGAGTCCCTGCAAAAAATTTCAAAGCTGATTTTATCAAATTCGGGGGGATTCTGCCTTCTTCACAAGCTCTGATAATTCTAGTAATAATATTTTCCTGCTCATCTGTGAAAATTCTTGCGTACTGAATAGATTTAAGCTCATTAAAAAATTTTTTCTCGTTACCTGATAAAATAGGCCGTGTAAAATTTTCTGTATCTTGAGTGAGTGAGTCGTCAAATGCTTTATTATTTGATTCTAATTGCTTGAAATAATCTGATTCGATTTTTGCGCGGGGTTCGTCGGGTGAACATTCTAAGATTTTTGCTGCTTCAGTAAAAGAAATTTGCCGCGTTTGACTCTCATC
>CAJOEQ010000197.1 GCA_905233515.1 uncultured Synergistales bacterium | reverse complement strand
GATAATCCTAAACAGAAAGAATCCCGGAATTATAAAACTTTTCGGCAATAAATAAATTGTAAGCCACATCCCCGGCACTTCGTCAATATTAAGAAAGCTGGGATCTTTCATGTTAAAAAATTTTTCTGATTCACCAGTAGCCCAGACTCCTATAATGCTTATTAAGACAATCGCCCATAATGGAACGTCAACAAAGACACTCACAACGCACGCCGCAAATGAACTCACAGTCCCCGGCATTCCCGACGGAATAAATCCCAGTCCGCATAAACTAGCAACCCATACACAAAGGGGGTAATTTTTCATTTCTTTAATGCTTGCCATTTATATAACACCTCCAAATAAATCATTTTCTGCACAGTCATAAATTTTTGCTTTGATTAAATCACCGAGCTTTATTTTATTTATTTCACAGCCTGATACGCAGACAAGGCCGTCAACTTCCGGAGCGTCCCTATAACTTCTCGCCCATATTTCGCCGGACTCGCTGTCAATTTCTTCAACTAAGACATCAAGAATGCTATTTATAAATAATTCGCTGCGTTCCTGTGAAATTTCTGATTGAATCTGCATTATTTTATTACAGCGTTTTTCTGAGATTTTGCGCGAAACTTTATCAGGAAATTTTGCGGCTTTTGTCCCTTCTTCAGGCGAATACACAAAGCAGCCGAGTCTATCAAATTCTATATCGCTGATAAAATCTAAGACTCTTTCAAAACTTGACTCGCCTTCCCCGGGGAATCCTGTCATTATTGTAGTTCGCAAAGTAAATAAATTATCAAGACTCCTGTCCTTAACTGGGCGATTCATTCTCGATAAAATTTCAGAGTCCGCGTGCTGTATAGGAATATCCAAATAATGCAGGACTTTATCATGTTCGAGCAAAAAATTTATCAAGTCTTCATTTACTCTGTTAGGATGTAAATATAACAGCCTTATCCATGTATTAGCCGGTAATTCTTTGTTTAATTCATGAATCAAAGTTTTTAAATTCGTCCCGTCATTAAAATCTTGGCCGTAAACTGTGAGATCTTGACCGACTAAGCAAATTTCACGCGCTCCCGAAATACTTAACATATGAGCTTCATCAATCAAATTTTTTAGTGGAACACTGCGCAATTTGCCCCGAATTAACGGAATCGCGCAATATGAACACAAAGTATTACAGCCTTCAGTAATCTTTAAGTAGCGAGTCCAAAAATTTTTATTCAGTGAGGGCGATATATTTTTGCAGTTATTATTGAGATTGCCGCCTAAAAATTTTATTATCTTGTCCCACTCTTCAGACCTGACAAATAAATCAACGCTCGGGAATTCTTTTCTCAATTCTGACTCATAGCGATTAACAAGACACCCGGCAATTATAAGAGTCTTAATTTGCCCTTGAGTCTTTAACTCTTCTAAATCAAGAATCGCGCTGATATTTTCTTTAACTGCGTCCTGAATGAATCCGCAAGTGTTTATTATTGCTGCATCGGCTGATTCTGACTCGTCAACTACTTCATGATTATGTAAAATTAGCTGCTTTATTAAATGCTCGCTGTCAGCAGTATTCTTAGCACAGCCCATACTCACAAAGAAAATTTTCATGTTTAATAATTAATTCTCGTAATCGCTGAAACTTTCAGAGTCAAAAGATTTAATCTCTACAATTTTTTCAATGCTCACACAGAAATTGCTTGAGATCATCAAATTAGCGAGTCTATTTCCGTCAATCAGCATAATTTTTGAAGCCCTTGCAAAATCCGCTGCCTGTTCTGAAAAATTAGCAGTCGTCGCAAAAAGTCCCTTCCCGCCTTTATCCTTCAAAGCGTCAATAAATTCCTGTATATCATTCTTGTTTACAGTCTTAGAAGGCGATAATTTTCGCGCTTGAATATAAATAGGATTTAACCCCGGCTCACTCTCAAGAATAACACCGTGAATGCAATCATCAGAATTTGATAGTGCTTCAGTAGTATATCTTGCATTGTGAAAAGCGCGATAACCCATTTTAGATAATAAATCAATTACGAGCTGTTCGAACTTGTCAGAATGTAACTCGGTGATTTTATTTAAAATTTCTTCGGCCAAGTCTGAATTAAATTTTTCGATGACTGACTCAAGTGATTTTTCCGGATCTGATTCGTTTATAACTGGCTGCGGCAAAATTTCGGATTCCTCCTGTTCTTGTTCTTGTGATTCTTGCTGTATTTCTTGTGATTCCTGTGATTCGTCTTCAGGGTCGGGCATATACGCAATTTCTTCAGATTCTAAATTTGAGTCTGATTCTGATTCAGATTCTAATACAATTTCTGGCTCTGACTCTGAGTCTAACTCTAAAGGCTCTAACTCTTCATCTTCTAAAGGCTCGTCAATAATTTCTATTTCGCTTTCAGGTTCAGACTCTGACTCAATTTCTAACTCTGACTCAGATTCTAAATCCGAGTCTAATTCGGGCATTAGGGGGATTTCTTGCGAGTCTGATTCTGACTCAGACTCAGACTCTGACTCTAAATCAGACTCTAATTCAGGCACTACGGGAATTTCTTGCGTTTCTGATTCAGATTCTAATTCTATAACCGGCTCGGGCTCAAATTCTGATTCAATTTCCGGCTCATCTTCTTTTATGGAATTTCCGCGATTCCTGAAATTTTTTAAATATTCGTCGTCAATTATTGCGGGGTCATCTCTAAGAATTTCAAGCCCTGCATTAGTGATCATGTAAGTATTTTTTGCGGGACTTGAGATTAACCCGTTTTGCTTTAATTCGTCTCTAGCAGTCTTGACTCTTTCTTTGAGAATATTTTTATCGCCTGAAGACATTTCATTAGGATTTTCACCGATATAATTTGCGATAATCCCGAACAGGTCATTAATCACGTAATTGTGCGGGAATCCATCTCTAAAAGAATCTAGCAAAGGTTTTCTTAATTCCTGAGCTGCTGGAAATGGCATTATAATATTCACCTCGTATAAAGTAATCGCGAAAAATTATACTTCAAATTTATTATAATCGCAGGAAATTAAAATTTTTGTGCTGACGTGTTAAAATTTTATAACTTCAATACTTCATTAAATAAAATATTTAATCAGGAGGTAATTTTACATGAAAAAATTTTTTGCAGCATTATTATTTGTTATATTAGCTGCCTCGTTGTGTTTTGCGTCGACTGAATACCCAGTTACAATTGAAAATGGTAATCGCAAAGTAACTTTTTATTCAGCCCCGAATCGAGTTATTACAAATTGCGATGGTAATATAATCGAAATGCTTTTAGCACTTGGCCTAAGAGATAAAATAATCGGTTATGCAGGTCCTTTCACTGAAGACAAAATATCGCCAGAATACCGCTGGGCATTGTCAGGAATTCCCGCACTCTCAAAAAAATATATCGATTTCAAAACTTTGTATAAGGCAAAACCTGATTTATTTATTTCAGGCTATAAATACGGACTCGATACTGACAAGAAAAAGGGATTAACTCCTGAAGTATTAGCGAAAAATTTTATCAAGACTTACGCAATCACAGACTCAACTCCTGTAAGCCTTGAAAATATTTATACGGACATTGAGAATCTTGGCATTATATTTGACGTTCAGGACAAGGCAGAAGATATTATTTACAGCATGAAAGTTGACGCAGATATAATAGTTCGCAGAGTTTCAGCTATGATTAGAAAGCCTCTCAACGTTTTTATATATACGGGCTGTGATAAGTCAGGAAATTTTTTGTGTTCAGTCGGCAATAAAAATATAGTAAATTCATTGCTCGAAATGGTAAAAGCACGTAATATTTTCTCTGATGTAAATGACAGTGATATACAAGTTCAATGGCAGGACGTAATCAAACGCAATCCCGATGTGATTATAATTCTTGAATCCTGCATGAAATCAGGAGGAAAATATAAACAAGCAATCTTAAGAAATCCACTACTCAAGCGAATAAAAGCAGTCAGGAATAAAAGAATTCACATTGTCCCGATTGAAAATGTTTATCAGGGAGTCCGTGCAGTTAAAGGCCTTGAGCTTATAACAAGATCTCTATATCCTGAATATAGACATAAATATCGCAATGTAAATCGCTATCATCGTTTTAACCGTCATTATCTGCGCAGATGTAAATAATCTCGTTTATTACTCGCCGGACAATTTGCAAGAATTCACCCACTCCGGCGGGTTTATATTTTAATCATGAAAACTATAAAAATTTTCCTTGTTATATTATTAATTGCTGTAACGTGCGCAAATTCACAAGCTGACGAATGGACTCGCGATTCACTTGATAACCGGCGGGCTATAGCAAATAATTCAACACCTCCGGCGCGTAAAATTCCCGTTAATTCTCTTGATCCTGTAAATGACAACGGCATTATAAGGCGCGTTAAACTTCCTGAAGGTGTAAAAGCAATTTCTTTAACGTTTGACATGTGCGAACTTGATACGATTACTACGGGCTGTGATATGGACGTTATAAATTTCTTGCGCGGGGAAAATATACCGGCGACTCTTTTCATGGGCGGCAAATGGATGAGGACTCATTCAAGACGTGTAATGCAAATAATGTCAGCAAAAAATTTCGAAATCGCAAATCATAATTGGTCACATGGAAATTGTGCGCTGCTTTCAGATTCGGGACTCAAGGCTCAAATTTTATGGACTCAATCTCAATATGAATTACTGCGTGAAGAGTCAGAAAATGACGATATACCGCCCTCAATGGGTTTATTTAGATTGCCTTATGGTAGGAGCTCAAAACGTGCTATAAATATAATAAATTCGCTTGGCCTGAAAATAATTCAATGGGACGTAGCAGCAGAAGCAGGCAATAACGAAAATATTAAGACAGCTCGGAGAAATGCTTTAAAAGTTGCAAATATGACAAAGCCGGGCAGTATTTTATTATTTCACGCGAATCTAGTACCTAAAGGCACAATTAATTTATTGCGAGAAATTATAAAAATTTTAAGTGAACGAGGCTATAATTTTGTAACTGTCAGCGAGCTTTTATCAATGGGAGAACCGGAATTTACACAAGACGGATATTTTACGAGTCCCGGCGATAATTTGACGCTTGATAAAAAATTTGGCATTGACGGCACAGGCAGAAAGACTCGTTTTACAGGTGAATAAATTATAAAATATTTCTCGAAATCTCCCGCAAAATTTTCAAGGGAAAACACAATTTTTACTAATACATTTACTAATACAAAAAGTTAAGCTTATAGAGAAAAAAATTTTTGAATATGATTAATTTTTTTGTGAGAAATTTTTTAGCTCAAATATAAAAATTTTATGCGTGAACTCGTGAACTCATTGATAAAAATTTTCAGGGGGAATGACTCCCCCTTTTGTGTTATGAAGATTTTTTCTCGCGCAATAATGCCCGCATTGCATTTACTGACTCTTGAGCATGACGAGAATCAATAATATTTACTGTTAAAGATGTGCCGCCTTTTGTCGTGAGTCTGAACACCTCAGAGTTAATTATTGTTTCCTTGCCGCCTATAGTGATTTTATTACTCTCTGAAGCAGTTGACGCAGATACTATATCTTGATAAAAATATACGTCCGTCCCCTCGCCGATTATAAGATTTTCTGTTGTCTTGAATCTTATCGTGTAGCAGTGAAGCTCATTACGCGAAAAAAATAGCATTATAGATTTGTAAATATTACTCCGCCATATTTTGTCATTGCCCTGTTTAAATTTGTCGGCTCCCTCGAAATCATAACCGCCCATAAAAATCGGTGCAATCTCGTTAACTTTGCTCTCATCGACTCCAAGTTTAGACATTGCGCGAGATTTTAACGAGTCCGCGTATTTTGTAACAATCGAATCATATTCGTCATCACTTATTTTTTTGACTGATAATAAACATAAAATAGCAAAAACTGCAAACCCTAGAATCATAACTGCGATCCCTATACCAGTAGAAACCCTAAGCGTGATTAAGCCGCCCACCATAAGCAAAAAAGCAAAGTAGCCGATCCAGTCGCCATTACCTGAAAAATAAGATTTCATTTTCTCGAAATCCATAAAAAATTAACCGCCTTTCATAAAATTCGCACGGCCTATCAATATTTAGAAGCTCATAGAGAATCCGAATACACTATCAATGACTCCCATTCTGAAAGATTCATTATAATAAAGTTTTATAGTCAGGACTAGTGATTAAATGAATATAAAACTTTGTGAACGAAAATATTTTATGCCAGTCAAGTGCATTGTAATCAAGAAAAATTATTCAC
>CAJOEQ010000196.1 GCA_905233515.1 uncultured Synergistales bacterium | reverse complement strand
CGTCGTCCTCGTCGTTATCGCCAGCAACGTTAATAATAAAATTTCCGCCGCGTTCGATTTCACGTGTTTTGCAGTAATTATCATACCAAGCTATTTCTTTAGATTCCGAGTCATCGCCTGTAACTTTTCGCCAGCGATATAGAACGGGTTTATTATTCTGCCATAAAATAGAGCAAATATTTTCTTCGTCTATATATGCAGTTATGCCGGTGCCGTTGTATTCTTTCAAGCGAGAAATAAAAGGCAATGGAGCAGGCCAAATTTTATTAGTTCCGTCTGATTCATATGAGAAACTAGGCAAATTTAACTCTTCAGGTGAGACATACCAGACAAGGCCGTTAACTGAACGCCCGGATTTATTAATAACAACGGGGAATAATTCGAGCTTCCCGGCCGCTGAATAGGGCATAACTTGCAGTCTTAGAGCCTCGCGAATCTTAGTATTACCGGAAAAAGGGAATGCAAAATCTTCAAGTGAAAGCGACTTCATAGGGACAAGAGTAATAAAATTTTTCGCTGATTCTTGACTCGACGCAATTATTTTAATTACTTTGCGGTCTTCTTGATACTCTTCTCCGTTCTCTTCATTAGTGCCTTTCTCGTGAATCTCAATAATTCTGCGAAATTCTGTATCACTGAAAGTTTCAGCCGTTTTCTTTCTGAATAAATTTTCTATCTTCAAATCTAACTTCATGACTCCTCCCATTTGATTATTTGCTTTGAGTCTCGGTCAAATATTATATTAAATGACTTCCCGCCGTTGCCTGTATCGTCAAGACATTCAATTTTCAGCAAAAAATAACGGCTCTTAAATCCGATTAAATTTGTTAATTTGTTGCTTGTCTTAGCTGAAAATCCGGGAAGTTTTTGCAATTCGCGCATATTCTTAATAGGTGTCTCGGCTCTAGTTCGTTCGATTCTTTCTGCGATTCCTCCTGTATCAAGACCGGGCATTAACTCCAACACATAAACAGGAGCTACATTTATATTAATTTTGCCGTCGCTGTAAATAGTGCAGTAATCAAGAAATCCCCTTTTGCCTTCTGAACCGTATAGTAATTCTTGCGGAATATGGCGGCTCAACATCATTAATTCTGAAGGGTCATAGGGCTGGCGGTTAATGAATTCTTCACGCTCTGCACTGCCGACTCTGGGCTTATCATTCCTGTCAAGAAAATCAAGAACGATATTAGCATTATTTACGTTGCCTATTTTGCGCCATAATTCTTCCCACATTTCTGAAATTTCACGCCTCAAAGTATTACCATCGGGCAAAAATAAATTTCTAAGCGGGATTTTATCATCTAACGGGACAATTTGAGCGACCCAGATTCCCAAATCATTACCCAACGGCAAAATAAAAGGCTTGTACCATCTTTGATCGGCGGGGCTGTCGTAATCAATTTCTGCGGCAACTTGAACTAATGCTTTCATTACTGCATTTGCTAAAACATCGGCCATAGTTCGGCGTTCAATTGCGCGTAATTCTTGGCCTGTTGTCCTGACTTGAGCGCGAACGAACCAGCTAAAAGCCGTCGCACATGAAATTAATAATACACCCAGCATTAAGACACTCACGAGTACAAAGCCGGATTTTTTATGGGAACACGATAACGCTTTCGAGTTCGTCAAGATTTTCGCTCTCATTATTATTTACTCCGTTATTTATTTCTAAATTTTTGCGTGAAATTTTTATATATATCCCATGAGGAAGAGGCCCCGCAAAATCCTTTTTATTATCATCATTGCGTGAATTAGTAGGCACTTCAACTTTAAACGAGCTTACATATGGCAAAACGAGCTGACCGTCTTCATCTCTTAATTTTTCATGATTTATAGCATTCGGAACTTTTCCGGGAATGACCCATCTATATAGACCAGGGATTATATTATTATGAGCAATTCCGCCCTCGTTGAGCTTATAAACGAGAGTCCCCGCTGGTAAATTCTGAACGGACGGAGCAGAACTCATAATCATTAAAATATCGTCATCTCTATTTCCCATTGATTCATGATCTATTATAGTTATCACATTTGCGGCCAATCTCATGGCAGAATTTAAATCACGCGTTATAAAATTCATTGTGCGCTGTAGTGCTGAAATGTCCGAGTATCTTTCTTGAGTCTCTACTACTCTTCTAACTGTAAAGACTACGGGAGCAAGCGCAAGAGTGGCAAGCATTCCCGTAAGCATTACAGCAATTAATATTTCTAAGAGTGTAAAACCTTTTTTCACTTTTCTATTCGCTCACAGTATTATTATTTCTCGCTTCAGGTGCGGGGCCGTTTGCAAGAACAATAGCGTCAAATATATTTCCATTCTCATCTCTATGACGCTGCCTCACTAAATGATAAGTACCGGGCTTGAAATAAGTTACTAACTCAATCAAGGCATTCTGAATCTGATATTTTTGCGCGTAAGATAACAACCTGTTAATATCTTCTGAATGCGGCTCTCTGTGAAAATGCTGCCATAAAGTATTAAAGCCTCTTGCAATTAATTCTCGGTCATTAGTCTGTTCACCTAACTGCAAAAAGTGATAGCCGATATTTCTTTGTGTTTCCTCGTATACGATCGGATGTTTTGCGGCCTCAGTGAGTAAAGTAATTTGAGTCGCAGGATTTTGAGTCGATAAAGCCTGACGTAATACATAATTCCCGTAAATTCCATCAGAAATATATAACACTCCGGCAATTGATGAGGCAATGCATATAAGCCCGATTATATTCATGAAAGATTTTGACTTGAAAGCAGCAAATTTTAATTTATCGCTGAAAAATTCACGGTTAGACAGGGCAAATGCTAGAGTAATCCATACCATATTCTCAATTCTGTGAAATGGACGAGTGAAAATCGCACAAAAAGTTATCAGCGACGTTAAACCAAGTGCCCAGACAGCATTAATATTTATTTCTTTACGCTTGAATAAACCTCTCAGAGCCGGAACGAACCAAGCAAGATACATTA
>CAJOEQ010000195.1 GCA_905233515.1 uncultured Synergistales bacterium | reverse complement strand
TGGGAGTCTTATCAAATCCAAATAATACGTCTGTTGTTGGGCGCGTTATATATTGGTCGTTGTAATCCTCATCGTTATTAACTTTGTGAATATTCAGCCATTCGCGAGTCAATTCGTCATAATAACGTCTGATTAAAATAGTGTTGTCGTTCTTGCTGATTATCTGCTCTCTACGTAGTGGAATATTGTGTGATTGAATAGCGCGTAATCGCTTAATTAAAGCCTGATTAAAATATTCGATAATTTTGGTCTTGCGTCCATTCGTGTTGTAGTCGCTAGCGGTCTCAACGTCTTTAATAGTCCTGTCGTTGACTTCCCGAATAATTTCGATCGTGCCTTTTGCAAGTATCGGGGCAAAATTCGGGATGCCGTTTACAGAAATTTTTAACAGTTCGATAATTTCGTCGGCTGTTAATTTTTTCTTGCTCATTAACTTATTATAATATTTAGCGTCCTTTTTAGGTTCTGGCGTTGTTTTGATTTCAACGGTTTCCGGTTCAATAACAGCGGGAGTCTGTGAGTTATTTTTTGTATTGACTGTTTTGGGTTCATCAGCCTGGGCATTTCTCATTTTGATATATTTCTCGTCAGGTTGATAACGCAATTTTAAGAAGTTAATAATTTCATGTTTATGATTAAATGTTGCAGTCTGCTGTCCTGATAAATTAAAGTGTTCAACGTATTTTTTAAGTGCTTCGAATGACGAATTATTAAGCAGCGTGATAAACTCTTCTTGCGTTAAATCCTGATTGCACATAGCTTTTTTTATTTCGTGCTCTTCTTCCGCTATTTCTTTGAGTGATCTATACTCTTCAAAGAAAACAATATTAATAAATGCTGATTTAGTAGCGTGTAATTTGATCATGGGATGAATAGCAATATAATTTTTTTCAGCACTATTATATATTGCGATTAATGAACAATGATTAAGCATATCGGCTAATTCTTTTCTTGATAATTTTCTTTCTTTTACAGCGTTATTAATTTTTTCTTCTTCCTGTGCAATCTGTTCGGGCGTTTTGAGTAAGCACTCTGCGAGAGTAGCAATAAAATTAATGATTGCTGATTTATTATATTTTGAAAATGTAACATTAAAAATTTTGCAGATTGCATATAAATCACGTGTCTTGTGTGTTTGAGTTAAATACTTCTCAATATTTTCAATGCTGCCGGCTTTGTTTAATAAATCCTTAGCACATTCGATATATTTTGCGTCTGATGTTTTGGCTATGCTCATTATTATAGCTCGTTCGTTCCAGTTATTGACATGTAAAATCTCCCTTCAAAGTGTAAATGCGGGAATAAATCCCGCGTTATTTCTGCTCCGATAATGCCGGAATGCCTTCAACCTGTGAGGCGTGAAAGACTGTATAAAAACGTCTTAGCGCGCGAGTCTTCGTTTTCTTTTCGCCGTCGTTGTTCTCGGTTTCGACTTCGTCAAATTTCCATTTTTCAATTTGCGTCCCGTGTTCGCCCTTCTTGACTTTGTAGCCGAGTTCTTTAGCCTGAAGGAAAGTCATCCAGCGGGGATCGTTAACGCCGTTAATCTTGATAGCTGCGACTTCAAGAATAGCGATATTTTTGCCCTGATAGGGTTTGCCTGAAACTACGTTATAGGGATGATATGTCCCTGAACTAATGCCGTGTAATGCTGCGACTTCTAATGCAAAACTCATTATTAATATTGCCTCCTGTTTTATTTTTCTAAACTGTGTTTAGTTATTTATTGAGTATAATTCTAAACTATGTTTATAAAATTGCAATACGTAGAAATACCTAAACAGAGTTTATATAAACGTTGTATAATTTTCTAGAGGTGATAAATAGTGAATATAAATACTGATGAGTATATGGATGCAAGTGATGCAGCCGATATATTAGGAATAAAACGCGCTAGAATTTCACAATTATGCAATGAGGGGAGATTTCCGGGTCAAGTTAAGATCGGGCATTTCTGGTTAATACCGCGCGCGGCTGTAGCAGGATATACGCGGGGTAAACCGGGCAAAAAGAAGGGGGGCGGTGCTGATGGCAGCAAGTGAGAGCGAAAATTTACGGGTTTATCTTGACGGGCGATTAACAACACTTGAAAACAAGATAGACGGGTTAAAACAAGAAATACAGGCAATCGACAAAAACACGGGAATAAATGCGGCAAAAATAGAAATGTTGCAACATTCGCAAAATGTCTGGTTCGTAGTCTTAACCGTTGTTATAGGTCTTGTGGGTTTTCTCGTGAGTTTTGCGCCGATGTTCCGAGAAATGTACAAAGATGCGCGCAAGAATTCACAGACATTAACGGAGGAAAATATTAGAAGTGTAGTGCGTGATGAGTTCGCAAGGCTTAAAGCTGAGACGCATTAAAAGAAGGGGGCTGCGGGTAATGGTAACGAGTAGCGATTACGTAACAAATGAAGTATTAAATTTGCATATGGCACGTATGGAGTCGCTTATGCGTGAACACTTTGCACGGACTGAAAGCGAAAATGCGAAATTTAGAGAACAAATGCGGGAGGATTTCCGGAATTTTCGCGATCAAGTTAAGAACGATATGGACATATTCAAGAAAGAAATTAAGAGCGATATGGACGCGTTCAAAAGTGAAGTTAAGGGCGATATTAACACATTCAAGAAAGAAGTTAATACGCGCTTTGACAGTATGCAGGCTCAAATATCAGTAATGCAGAATGATATAACGGGCTTAAAACATGATGTAAATAATTTAATCCATTGGGATTATTGGATATTGGCAATAATAGTCGCTGCGTTCGCAATGCCGCATATAATAGAGAGTATAAAATCTTTGTTCGGTGCTGTTCGTGATGGGATTGCGGGGATTTTATCATTGTTCAGGAGTAAAAATGCAGGTCAGTAAAAAGGCGTAAAAATTTGGACAAAAGTCTTGACATATGGTAATATTTCGGCTTGGTAGGAAAGGTTAATAGACTTCGTAAAAAAGCGAGGTCTATTTTTTATGCTTAGAAATATGGAGGTGATAAAAATGGCGGTAAATCGGGATAAATACGGGAGATTTTTGCCGGGTAATTCTGAAGGTGGAAGGACTAAGACAGATCCTGAAGTTAAGGAGATTTTAAAAGCAGCAACAAAGGACGCGGCAAAAAAATTAGTTGAGTTCATGAGCCATAAAAACCCGAATATAGCAATGTGGGCAATCACCGAATTATTAAATAGAGTGTACGGGAAACCTGAAGGAATGAGCAAGATACAAATTTCAGGGACAAATAACGAGGGAATAATATTCAGATGGATAAACGAACAGCCGAATACTCAAACAACACAGGCGGCAATTTAAACCGAATTATAACAATTCCCTACGAGCCGCGGCAGGTTCAGCAAGAAATACATAACGCAATAAATAATCATAGATTTAGCGTGATAGTAGCTCATAGAAGGCTCGGCAAAACTGTATGTACAATCAATCAATTAATAAAAGCAGCTTTACAGGATAATTCAGGCTCTGGGCGTTATGGTTATATAGCTCCGTTTAGAAGTCAGGCAAAATCTATCGCATGGGATTACATGAAAAGATTTACAAATCCTGTCCCTAATCGAAAAGTAAACGAGGGAGAATTACAAATTGACTTCTCAAACGGGGCGCGCTTGCGAATATTCGGGGCTGATAATCCCGACGCTATGAGGGGATTATATTTTGATGGCGTTATTCTTGATGAGGTTGCCGACATGAAACCGGAAGTGTGGGGCGAAATAATTCGGCCTGCTCTGTCAGATCGTGGCGGGTGGGCTTGCTTTATCGGCACTCCTAAGGGAATTAATTTATTTTATGAGCTGTATACTTATGGATTAACGGCTAATAACTGGATTTCTAAAGTGTACCGTGCTGACGAGACAAATATAATCCCGCAATCAGAATTAACGGACGCGCAGTCAGTCATGAGTGAAAATCAGTACAGGCAAGAATTTTTGTGTGACTTCACAGCTAGCACTGATAATGTTTTAATCACGATTGATTTAGTGAGTAAGGCAGCAGGGCGCGGGCTGTTCCCTCAAGATATTGCAGGAGCTGTAAAAATTATCGGGGTTGATGTTGCTAGATTTGGGGATGATAGGAGCATACTCTGTAAACGTCAGGGGCTATTATGCCATCCCTTAAGAGTGATAGAAAATCTAGATAATATGACATTTGCGGGAATTGTTGCCGATGAGATTGACAGGTTCAAGCCTGACGCTGTATTTATTGACGCAGGACGCGGCGAGGGAGTAATTGACCGATTGAGACT
>CAJOEQ010000194.1 GCA_905233515.1 uncultured Synergistales bacterium | reverse complement strand
GGATTATATAATTTATACGGCACTCGGGCATTTGCACTCACCGCAATTTATTAAACGCGAAAATATACGTTACAGCGGCTCACCTATTGCAATGACTTTCGGCGAAATAGACACAAATAAATCGATAAGTATAATAGAACTCGATAAATCTAATAATTTGCAGATTCAAGAAATCCCCGTACCAGTTTTCCAAAGGCTTGAAAGAATTAACGGTGACTCTGATAAAATTTTTTCTAGACTGCGAACACTTGCAAAACAAAATGAGTCTGTCTGGCTTGATATTACTTACACGGGCAATAAATTAATTTCTGAAGTTAAAGAAATATTAGAAGCATTCTCTAAAGAATTCCCGTTAATTGAAATCTTAAGCATTCACGACGAGAGCAGCAGGGCATTATCACAAGAAAAAATTTTGAATTCATTTACTCAAGAATTAGACGAGATAACACCGATTGAAATATTAGAAATGTGCTTTGATGAGAATAATATTTCTGAAGATGAGCGCGAAATTTTTACGACTCTATATCAAGAAATTTTGCAGGAAATTCACGAAAAGGGGACGAATTATTAATCATGAAGATTCTAGATATACGATTCAAAAATTTGAATTCGCTAAAAGGTGAATGGCATATAAATTTATCGAGCAAAGAATATATTGACGGAATTTTTGCGATTACCGGGCCGACGGGAGCAGGGAAGACTACAATTTTTGACGCAATTTGCCTAGCTCTTTACGGGAAAACTCCGAGACTCGCGAAAATTGAAGGTCAAACAAATGAAATAATGACCCGCGGGACTCTTGAATGTTATTCGCAGGTTACTTTTTCGACTGAGAAGGGAATTTATACGTGCAGATGGAGACAAAACAGGTCAAGTAAACAGGGCAAATTACAACCTCATGAGCATACAATAGACGACGAACTTAATCACAAGCCTTTAATCAGTCACGGCAAAAAAAAGGAAGTCGCTGATTTTATAGCAAAAATTACCGGCATGGATTTTGATAGATTCACTCAAGCGATGATGTTAAAACAAGGCGGCTTTGATGCTTTTCTCAGAGCAGGCAAAAACGACCGCGCGGAAATTTTAGAATTAATCACGGGGACTCGCATTTATAGCGAAATTTCCATGAGAATATTTCAACGTACTAAGGACGAAAAATTAGAACTTGAGAAAATTGACACGAGACTCAGCGAATTAAGCAAATTACTTGTTAATACTGATGAGCTTAAATTACAACTTGACGAACTCAACGCGCGAAAAATTAATATTGACTCCGAATACGAGAAAATAAAGATTATACGGGACTGGCTGCGAGAAATTATAAAACTTGAGAATGAATTAACACAGAGTCAAAATATTTTAAGCAATTACAATAAACGCGCCGATGACTTTCAAGCAGCACGGGCAAAATTAGAATCCTCCGAACGAGCCGCGACTCTTGAATCAGATTATACGAGACTCGAATCAGAACGCAAGGCACTTAGCAAAATAAAAGACTCCTGCGGGAAAATTTCAGAGCAAATCTCACGCTATCAAGAGTTAATTAATAATATTCAAGATATAAAGCTGCCTGATTTAAGAGAAAAACTTGACTCAGAACTTCACGGAATAACTGAACAGCCCGATGTATTGAAGGCAAAAATTTTCTTAGCTCTCGACAATTACGACAAATCGAACGAGAAAAGGCAAAAACTTATTGACGAACAGCAGCAAAAAGAGTCTGAACTCGAACGAGTAAAAATTATACTTCAGAAAATTTTTCAAGAAAGAAATACAGCCCGCCATAAAATGGATATTATTTCAGACGAACACCGCAAATTAACAGAAGAAATTATGAATCTCCGTGCAAAAACTAATGAGGCTGTATTAAATGAAGAACGCTCAAAACTTAAAGCCGGGACTCCATGCCCATTATGCGGATCTCTTGAACACCCGGCAATAAAGCATTTACAAGACTCAAGCTCAGAAGATAAATTTAAATCTGAAGAATTATTCAGAGAAACTGAAAAACTAGAGGCCAAGTTAAAGCAATTAACAAAGCAATCAAACGAGGCAGCAAAAATTTTTGACTCAATCAATGAGAAATATAATAATATAAACTCTCAAGAAAGCGCGTTAGAAAGTGAAATCGACCGAATAAAGCAGGATTTACAGGCCGCAAAAAATGAGTGTGATTTACTTCATTCGGCAGTGAGTGAGGCAATAAAGACTCTTAATCTCACAGGGAAGGGCATAACAAAAACTGTTGAAATTAAGCGAAAAGTCAACGAATGGGCGGAAAAAGTAAACTCGCTCAATACTGAAATAAATAAATCTCAGCAAATTATAATCGAATATAACGCGGCTCTTGCGACATTCAAAGAAAATTTTACGCTTGAAAGTGAAAATCTTGCTGCATTGACTGACAAAATCACAGAACTTGAATCGGCCTTTATTTCTGCGTTGAGTGAAAAGAATTTTCCGGACGAGAAAATTTTTATAGAGTCATTATCTCACGTCAAATCAGGCGAAATTACAAAATGGCGTGAGAAACTCAAGGAAATCGACGAAAATTTAATAAAATATCGGGCAATTATTGACGACATAAACAAGAAACTTGCTGAACAGAAATCAAAAAATTTGACGACTCAACAGCCCGACGAAATAGAACGCTCATTCAGAGAAAACGAGTCAGAATTAAAGCATATCGAGAGTCAAATAACGATAACTACTCAAAAAATTAGCGATAATGAGACTCTCAAGCAAAAAATTTCAGATTTAAATCAAGAGTATAAAGCTCAGCAAAAAATTTCTAAGAACTGGGCGGGATTATGCAAATTAATCGGCTCAGCAAAAGGGGACGCATTTAGAGTTTTCGTGCAAAAAATTACTCTTGCAAGAGTCCTTAACAACGCTAATAAATATTTACAAAAAATTAATGGCCGTTATAGCCTTCTAATTACGCCGGGAAGTGATGATCTTGCTTTGAGCGTTATAGATCATGAACAGGCCGG
>CAJOEQ010000193.1 GCA_905233515.1 uncultured Synergistales bacterium | reverse complement strand
AAAGAATTCACCGGGGACTCCGTTTGATTCTAGAGGCTCATTATAAGAAATATCTATCATCTTTGAGAGCTTATCAATTAATAAATCGCGCTGATCCCGTAAATCATTGGCGTTTTGATTCATTGCTTCTGCTTTATAAATTTCATGATTCAACGCGGCAATATCATATAACATGCCGTTTGCTTCTGTTACTTTTTCCTGAATCTCAAGATTTATAGAATTATTATAAGTATTAAAATTTGTATCTAAAGCAGAAAGCATATCACCTATTGAGCGGGCTGACTCAACAAGACTGCGACGTGCTGAAGTATCTTCGGGAGATTGCTGGACGGTCTGCAATTCGGTGAAAAAAGTATCCATTGCCGCACGAATCCCCGTAGAATTCGGTTCAGCTATATAACTTTGTATATTGTCGTATAAGTCGTTAATTTTCTCCCAGTAGCCTAATAGTGCCTGATTGTCTCTGAACTGGAAATCAAGAAATTGATCGCGGATTCTTTGTATGCTTTCAATATTTACGCCCTGACCTACTTGGCCTATATTCGGCAAATCCATAGGAACAGCCGTCCCGAAATTTACGCGTTGACGAGAATAGCCCTCCGTTCCCATATTTGAAATATTATGTCCAACAGTTTGCATTCCCAGTCTGAAAGCGTTTAGAGCATTTCTGCCAAGTTCTAAGCCTCCGAATGTGCTACCCATTTTTTTACACTAACCCCCTAAATAAATTTAGCCCGTGAAATCAGCCGAACCAGCTTGTGCAACGTCTCCCCCTAACGGAAAACCCGGCGAGCCGGCTGAGATTCTGCGATATTCAGAGAGCAGCATTGCCGTATATTTCTCGTTCTGATCTATAAGGCCTTCAAGTATGATCATTTCAGATTTTAATACAAAAATTGACTGTGTTAATCTATTTGCAGCCCCGTCAAATTTTGCGCGTTCGTCATTATCCATTTTTGACGCGAGAGAACTTGCTTTTGGCTCACATGAAAATTTTGCGGCGAGTTTTTTTGCTGAGTCATTGCGTAAATTTTCGCGAGTCTGTGAGTCAAAAAATATATCTCTAATTTCGTCCATGAGAGAATTAATTGACTCAGTGTCGCCTGCTCTCATTGCCTCGCGCTGTTCTCTAATAGCGTCAACAAGGTCATCTATAGAGTCTGCCTCGTCAAGAACAGCATTAATTAAATTCTCAACTTCGGCACGCATAATTACTCAAGATCAAGCATTCCCGCAATAATTAAGGCATTGGCAACTTTATCTAAAGGGGGATTATATTTTCCTGATTCAATTTGCCCCTTAAAATCTGCCACGACGTCATCGCGGACTTCCGGAATATTTTTCATTTCAGCGTTTACCTTTGCTAGCAGTGAGCCGAATGAGCTTATATTTGCATTGTCAGACTCTGCCGAAAAATTGCCGTTGTAAGATACATTGCGTTTTGCTTTCTTGTTATTCAGAGCGTCAATGTTATATTGCCCTGAAATTTTGCCTATCATCGTGTTCACTCCTCTCACTGATAAAAATTTTTGTAACTCTTATTTTGTGTTAATTCTCGGTATTCTGGGCGATTATCTTTAACGAAAATTTATAATAATTACACGTGGAAAAATTTTTTTTGCTGAGTTTGATTATAATAGCGATTCATAACAAGAAAATTTTTACTCGCACAAAGACGGGCGACTCCGGAAAAATAAAAGATTTTGCTATAATATTTTCACTCAACTCATACACAAAAATTTTATAAATTTAAATCAGGAGGGGTAAATTTATCATGAAAATGACATTTCGCTGGTATGGAAGCCAGAACGACCCGATCCCGCTTAAGTACATTAAACAAATTGCGGGCGTTTCAGGATTAATGGGACTGCTTGACAAACCCGCCGGGGTACTCTGGGAAGAGTCAGAAATTAAATCACTTGTTGACGAAGTTCACGCGGCTGGACTCGAACTCGAAGTAATTGAGAGCGTAAACGTTCACGAAGATATAAAAATGGGACTCCCTTCACGTGAAGAATATATCTCAAATTATATCCAGACGATTAGGAATTTAGCAAAATACGGCGTAAAAGTAATAATTTATAATTTCATGCCTGTTTTTGACTGGCTGCGTACTGATTTAGCGCGTGAAATTCCCGAAGACGGCTCAAATAGCTTATATTTTGATGAGAAAGATTTAGGAGAAATGGGCCCGCTTGAAATCGTCAAGAAAACAGCAGAAGAATCACACGGATTCACTTTGCCGGGCTGGGAACCTGAAAGACTCGCACTGCTTGAGACTACTTTAAAACAATATGAGGGCATGACGGGCGATGACTTGCGCAAGAATTATAAATATTTCCTTGATGCAGTTATTCCAGTCTGTGAAGAAGTAGGCGTCAGAATGGCGTGTCATCCTGATGATCCAGCTTGGCCGATTTTCGGACTTCCGAGAATTGCGCACTCACAGGCCGATTATGACAAAATTGTTGCGTTACATGACTCGCCCGCAAATACTGTGTGTTTATGCACGGGATCACTCGGCTCAAATCCTGATAATAATATACCTGAAATTATTAGGCATTTCGGCAAAATGAATAGAATCGGCTCAATGCACGTAAGAAATGTAAAATTTTTAGGTCATCACAAATTTAGAGAGGCCGCACATCTTTCATGCACGGGCGATTTAGATTTATACGAGATTATGAAGGCAATTTATGAGACTTGCCCTGACACTTATATAAGACCTGATCACGGGCGAATGATTTGGGACGAGAAAGGCCGCCCCGGTTACGGACTCTATGATAGAGCACTCGGAGCAGAATATTTAATGGGACTCTGGGAAGCAATTGACAAGAACGCAAAGGGCAAATAAAAATTTTTAATGACTCGTCGAATAATTGACGTATTGATGACTGCGGCGTTAATGCTTCAGATGTCAATGCAGATAACAGAATATATCGGAATTACATTTGTTGCGCTGTTTTTGATTCATAGTTATTTGAATCGAAGATGGTACGGGGCATTATTCAGGGGCAAATATAATTTATTGCGAGCATTCTCGACGGTTGTAAATATTTCGTTGTTAATTGCATTTATCATGACTGCATTCAGCGGCATAATCATGTCTGAAAATTTCCCGGCTCTGAATATAGAGTCCCTGACTTCATTTGCAAGAGTCGCGCATTTGTCATGTGCGTATTTAAGTTTTGTGCTGATGGGCTTGCATTTAGGTTTACACTGGGGAATGATAGCAGGGAGAATAAAATCTCTATGGCCTGCAATTCTCGCAATAATAATATCAGGTTACGGCCTTTATACGTTCATAAATCAAGATATTTTCAGTTATATAATTTTACGGAATCAATTCGCATTTATAGATTACGAGAAAAATTTTGCGCTGGTAATTCTTGAAAATATTTCTATGCTTTCATTCTGGGTATTAATAGGCTATCAGACTAGCAAAATATTGACTCGAAAATTTTTGACTCCATGTTTAATAATTGCTTTGACGATAATAATAAATTTTATTTTCCGGTTTTTACTGGGAGTCCCTGAGGCAGGCTTTTAAACATGTTAAATTTTTCAGGAATAATAATAGGCTTAACAAGTTTTATAATAATCGGAATTCTTCACCCGGTAATCATAAAGTGTGAATATTATTTCTCGTCAAGAATTTGGCCTGTTTTTCTTGTTATGGGCTTGATAAGCTGTATAATTTCGTTGTTAATTGCGAGTGAAATTTTTTCAGGAATATTCGGCGTTTTAGGCTGCTGCTTATTATGGAGCATTCGAGAATTAAAGCAGCAAGAAAAAAGAGTAGCGCGCGGGTGGTTCCCTAAAAATCCTAATCGCAAAGACTCGTGATATAATTTCAAAAAATTTGAAAGGTGTGTAATTTACAATGTCAGAAAAAATTTGTCCGATATGCAATAAAGCATTAAAGCTCAGAGAGTCAGGTTATCCTATGGGAAGCGCATTTCTTAAAGCTGACAGGGTTCACGTTGATATTTACGAGTGCCCAGTGTGTCATAAAATAGAATTATTTGCGGCTGAAACTGATATGGTAACTTGTCCGAAATGCGGGAGTCTTCACAGTCCAAAAGAAGCCTGCGCAGTATGTGCCTTAAATGCTGCTCTCGACGAAGCGAATAAATAAAAAATTTCTTCCCGGTCATTTACGAAAACGGCCGGGAATTTTTTTGCTTATTTCAGGGCATTTGCAAGCGCATTAATATATTCGTTACGAGCTTTCTTGCTTATATCAGCGTCAGGATATAATACTTCAAAAGCGTGAGTTACTCCCGGTATGACGTGAAATTCAACGGGGACTCCTGCCTGCATTAATTTTTGAGCGTAATTAATAGCCTCATCTCTGAACGGGTCAAGAGTTCCGACCATTATATAAGCTGGCGGCAAATTTGATAAATCTTCAGCGAGTGCCGGTGATGCGTAAATATCGGGCTGCTTACCGCCTAAGTACATTGCCCAAGCTGTAATATTTAATTCTCTGCACCATGCGCGTTTGTCTGAATTCATTTGATAAATTGAAGTCGTATTACTTCTATAATCTAACATGGGATATAACGGCATTTGAAAGCAAATTTTTACGCCCTTCTCGTCGCGAGCTTTGAGAGTAACAGCAGCTGTGAGTCCTCCTCCTGCACTCATGCCGGCAACAGCGATTTTATTTGAGTCGACCTGTGAATTATCTGCTAGCCACTTCAGAGCTTCCATGCATTGATTTAAATCTGTAGGATAAGGATATTCAGGTGCTAAATCATAATCAGGCTGAACGACTATACATTTTACGCGCTTAACGATTTCGCACATTAAAGAGTCATTGTCTTCAGGTGAGCCGAGAATATGACCGCCTCCGTGAATCCATAAAAGGCCGGGCAATTTTTTATTATGCTTACCTTTAGGCTTGTAGACTCTGACGCTAAAATCTTTGTTAATAAGTTCGTCGCTGATTTCAACGGCGGGATCGTTTTCTAATAATGGCCGAGTTTTAACTGACTCTTTTCTAATGTCGTCAAGATTTTCGGGCGTGATATTCATTTCGGGAGTCTTTGTAAAGTAAGATTTTAAATCCTTGTGAATCATTTTATCAATATCCCATGCTTTGATTTCTTTATCTTCAGCGCAGACAATCCCAGCAAGTGAAAAAATTAGCGCGATAATAAATATCATACAAAAATTTTTACTCATGATAAGCAAAACCTCCTGAACAATAAAAAATTTTCTCGTGAAATTATAGCAAGTTTTTACGCAAAAAATTTATATTTTCTCGTGAAAAATTTATATAAAAATTTTAACATGATAGCAAAAAATTTATCTCTGTAAATTCTTGCAAATAAAGGGATTAAGTCAACTTTTTGTATTAGTAAATGTATTAGTAAAAATTGCAGCTTCCCACGCAAATATAATCATGAAAAGCCGCAAAAAATCATATCATGATTTCATAATTATGAATTAAAAAATTTTACATAATCCCAGTCATCAAATAGACGTTTGACAGAAATAGAAGACTTATAAGCAAAAATATCACTCCCGCCGCCTTCAAAAGGTAAGTCAGCTTTAAATTTTATTGCCGATTTTACGCCGTTAAGATCTCTATACGTGGGTAGTGCTTTATGTTCATATGGCAAAGCGTCAAATTCTCTTGTGATTTCTTCTGTGCATTTATTGCCGTCTGTCATTATGAAATATAAATTATCCCAGTGAATGCGCTTTTTTCGTTCATCCCATTTTGATTTTGCCTGAGAAAAATTTTCATAGTGAGCAAAATATATTACTATGCGTTTATCTTCTTCTCCCAGTGTACCTATAGGACATTTTATTCCAGTCT
>CAJOEQ010000192.1 GCA_905233515.1 uncultured Synergistales bacterium | reverse complement strand
CCTACACCTGCAAGGAAAATATCAACTTGGCCGCCCGTGTCTTGCCAAATTTCCGGTCCCGTTGTATCTCTGTGAATTTTAGGATTTGCAGGATTCACAAATTGACCGGCTATAAAACTATTCGGGATATTATTTGCGAGCTCTGAAGCCTTCTCGATTGCTCCCATCATGCCTTTTTTGCCTTCAGTTAGGACTAATTCAGCCCCGTATGCTTTCATTAATTTTCTGCGTTCGATTGACATTGTCTCAGGCATGACGATTATAACGCGATAACCTCGAGCCGCCGCCACTGATGAGAGGCCTATTCCTGTATTTCCGCTGGTAGGTTCAATTATAACGCTGTCAGGTTTGAGTCGTCCGGATTCTTCTGCGTCGTCAATCATTGATTTTGCGACTCTGTCTTTAACGCTGCCTGCTGGGTTAAAATATTCAAGTTTTGCTAAAATTTTCGCCGGTAAATTAAAATGTTGCCCGATCCGTGATAATTCAAGAATGGGCGTGCGGCCAATTAGCTGATCAACTGACTTATAAATCATAAATAGAGTCCTCCCTTAAAAATTTGCGCGTATAAACGCATTAATTAAACGAGTAATAAACTCGATACTTGAGAAAAAATTAAATTGCGCGAAAAAGTTTTATAATTAGAGAATTAAATTTGTGAAAAGCGGCAACAACAGCAGTATAATATCTCGTTAAGAAATGCAAATTTTATAGAATTATTATACATACTGTGTTCACCCCGATAAATTTTAATTTTTACGAATTATGACATGTAAAACGCTTTTAATCAAGTGTAGAATATTATAAAAATTTTTTTAGGAGGCTTATATTTTGCTTAATGTAATTCTCGCTTATTTGCCGTATGCTCTTGTAACGACTTTCACGCCAGGACCGAATAATATAATGTGCCTTTATTCCGTGAGTTCTGAAGGCTGGACGGGCGGGCGCAAATTAATATCAGGAATTTTTACGGGCTGTACTTTGCTGCTTACGTTGACGATTTTATTTTGTCATCAATTAAATCAATATGTGCCGGGACTCGTGAACTATTTAAAATATATCGGAGCGGCTTATATTGCTTGGCTCGCATTTCGTATAGCAATGAGCAGACCCGGAACGAGTCAGGAACGTGCTATAAATTTCAAGAGCGGCTTTTTACTGGCAATCACGAATATAAAAATGTTGCTTTACTTCATTACTATTTTTACAGTTTATATAATTCCCTATAGTTCAGGCTTAAATAATTTATTTCTTCACGGGCTATTTATCTTGATAATCAGCCTTAGTGCTTGGCTTACATGGGGAGCAGCCGGGAGTCTCCTGCAAAAAGTAATCATGCAATATTATAGACCGTTTAATATTTTGATGGGAATTATTTTATTATGGTGCGCAGTTAGAATCGTGATTAATTAACAAAATAGCGGGGCTTGTCGATTAACCCCGCTGAAAATATAATCAAGCTAAATTTTCCTATACTTTATTGCAAGAATTCCCACTAAAACGAGCGAAATTATAATCATTCCTGAATTACAACCGCCGCCGCCTCCGCCGCCATAAACTGGATAATCAGGATAATACGGTTCAGGATCTGGAGTCGGTGTTGGAGTCGGACTCGGATCTTGCGTTATATCTTCTTTATCTTCTTGAGGAGTCGGGACTTCTCCAACATCTACACTCACAAGTGCAGTATATTCACCTAATGAGGCTTTTATTGTCGCAGTGCCTTGTTTGAGTCCTATTATATGGCCGTCTTCTGTAATTCTCGCTATAGAATTATCATCTATATTAAATTCAGTTCCCATTAAAGACGACGCAACATTATACATTTCTCCGTCTATAGTCATCGCAAAAAGAGGCAGCCCGTAATCTGAACTTGTATTTAATAAAATTATTGAGCCGTTTATGAATTCTAAGCTCTGAATATTCTCTAAATCGGGATTAATGATTAATTTTACAGTATTAGAAGTATAAATCTTCCCGTTATCAGCTGATGAGACACAAGACAATTCATAAATTCCCGTAAAATTTTCCGGAATAATCAAACTCGCTGAAAATGTTTTCTTGTCGCCCTCGTCATTGAGTTTCATTATTTTTGTGTCTGAGTCACCATCAATGAATAAATAAACGTCGTTATTTATTTCTTCGTCAATTTTTGCCGTAAAATTCACAGTCTGAAGTTGATTCGCTGTTATAGAGTCGTCTTGATCGTTTACAGTTAAATTAAATCCCTGCGTGAAAATATCTTCGTCAAATTCTGAAATTTCAGCCGGAGCAATATTTGTTAAAGGTCTTGACAATTTAAAAGCATAAGAGACTCCGACTCCTGATGTGTCAAAATTTGATGAAGGCCCTTGCAGTAATTGCACTATTAGATCGCCTATATCATTTTGTTCGCAAATTGAGACGTGATTATAATCTAAGCCGTTTTTTTCTGTATAACTTGAAAAATTTGATACTGCGCTTGACATTCCCACGGCTATATCGTAATCATCATCACCGAATATAATTCTAAATAATGACGACGGTACACTGAATAAAGACGGTGCATATCTTAATATCATAGAAAAATATTTAGGCATATCAAAAATTTGCACAGAATCGATATTATCTCTTACTCTACCGCAAATTACGTGTATAGGCACGCTTGAGCGGGAATTAAGCGAATTAATTAAATCACTGTTTAATGCTAAATCTTTGAGCGCGCTTTGTGCAAATATAAAATGTTCACGTACTTTACTTTTTGCTAATGCGAGAACACCTTTAGCAAGTAAATAATCAGGATTCAGCAAATCCATTATAGTATCAGGTGCAAGGGGTGTCGTTCCATAAAGAGCGTAATTAGCTATAGGGCTGCCCTCGTGAGGTGTTGCAATAGTAATAATTCTGCGTATGAATTTTTTTGACCCGAGTCAGCCTGTAAAAATCTTCTCGCCATTAAGCCGCCCATACTGTGAACTACTAAATCAACACGAGTGCAGGCAATATTATATTTATAATTTATCTCGTCAAGAATTCCCGCAATGTGATAAAATAACTCGCTCCGTGAATTATCAGGTATTGCGTCAATAGGGCCGTGAATATTCGTATAATTCCAGCCTGAGACTTGAGGATAACCGCCGCCGTATGCATTGTATAAAGAATTCCAAACGCCCGCGCCTCCTGTATTAAATGTACTAGAGAATTCGCCGAATAGACCATGAATTAATACGACTGGTACAGCTTGCATCTTTAAATTTAAAGACGGGATATTTTCACTAATTCCGTTATTATCGGTGAAAGTCAAATTTACGTCAAAAGCATGAGACGGGAATAAAATAGTGTTAGAAACTGGATAATTCGCCGGAGATATAAGCACTGCCGACGCTTGATAAATTCCATTGCCTAAATTTGTCGTGCTGATTTCGATTTCTGAGCCGCCGCCCCGCCTGTTGAGATCTTCAAGAGTCCCGAATCCTTCAGGAATTGAAAATTTAAACGTTCCTGCTCTGTCTGATTGAGCCCGCAAAAATAAACGCGTATTTCCGTCAGCTGTGAGTCCTGATTTGCCGTAATTGTCAGCTGATAAATTATATATAAATTCTTCAGTTATTTTCTCGTTATTCATGTTAATATAGCCTGAAGAGTTTATTTCACGTATTAAGCTGCTCGAGTCCCTAAGTGATCTGATATAATTATGCTGTTTATTTAAATAGGGCGAAAATTTTTCAGTATTTATTCTTTCAAGAGCTACGACGTTTACTGAGTCCGGATTTGCTTGTGCCTGTGAAGTTAGGATAATAACAAGACAAACTAAAGCCGACAAGAATATAGAATTTTTGCGCTTCATTGATTATATACTCCTTATGATAAAAACTTAGAGAAATTATACCGTAATTACACGGGGATATTGTCAAGACAGTATTAAAAAAATTCGCAGCCCGATAAAATTTTATATTTATTCAATAATTCACGCTCACAAATTTTTAAATCCGGCCAAGTCTTATAAATCACGCGAAAATATAATCATCCTGAAAAAATACATAAAAAACTAAGGATAAAATATTCTGTGTGCTATAATTGATTTTGAATAATATTCAGGCACATAATGAGCGACTCTGTGAAAGCCGCTAAATTAATTTTATCCTCGTTGATAAATTATAACACGTGAAGAGGATTTATCTATAAATATTATGTGCATAATTTATAATGTGCGCTAGGCGATTTAATTTGTGATTTGCAAGAAAAAAGTTTAGCGCAAATTTTTATAATCACATTTTAAGGAGTTTTCACAATGAACGAACGGGAATTTATAGAGCGCATGAAAGCCATTCTTGACAATGAAAATATTTCAATGGATTCTATTTTGTCAGAAATTGAAGAATGGGACTCGCTTAGTGTTGTAAGTTATGCTGCGACGGCTAATTCAGCATTTCACAAAAATATTTCACCTGAACAAATTAAAACTTGTAACTCAATCAGGGATTTATATACAATTCTGCAATAATATAAATGGGAACTATAAAATTTGACTTCAGCGGCGAAAATTACGCAATCACAGGAGCTTCATCAGGAATAGGCCGGCAAATTGCACTTGAACTTTCTCAAGCGGGGGCAAAAGTTCTCGCTATGGGACGAAATGAAGAACGCTTAAACTCTCTAAAAAATGAGGGCGGCGGGAAAATTTTTATTAAATCTTTTGACATTTGCGAAAGTCTTTATCTCGAAAACGCTATATCAGATTTTGTTAATCAACACGGCAAATTAAACGGCGGTGTTCATGCTGCGGGGATTTCAGATATTACACCTTTCAGAAATTATGATAATGAAATAGTTAAAAAAATTATGGACGTAAATTTCTGGGCAGGTATGAATTTATTAAAATTAATTACTCGTTCTAAATTCGGCGAGTCCGGGACTTCCACCGTGTTATTATCGTCAGTTGCTGCTATTTCTCCAGCAAAAGGAATGTTTGCTTATTCTGCGTCAAAGGCTGCTATTGATTCGGCTATACGTTCAATATCTAGAGAAATTGCTTCAAAGCGTCATAGAGTAAATAGTGTATTGCCGGGCTGGGTTATAAGTCCCATGACTGACAAATTAGGCGCGTCTTCTGATTTACAATCTATATTAGCAAAATATTCACTCGGAGCCGGAAAAGTTGAAGATGTCAGCTCAATAGTACTATTTTTATTAAGCAGTGCTTCAAACTGGATCACAGGAAGTAATTTCGTTATTGACGGGGGGTGGGGCTAACTTTTCTTGACTACATTTCAAAATTTTAGGAGGGCTTATAATATTTTATGAAGGCTTATAT
>CAJOEQ010000191.1:1896-4923 GCA_905233515.1 uncultured Synergistales bacterium | reverse complement strand
GTGAACTACCCCCGCTTATAGAAGCGGGAGCTTCCTAATTCAACGAAGCTGCGCTCCACTCGTATTGGCTGAAGTCGTCTTACGTCCTCTCCATAGGCGTTACTTCCCGTAGTCCCTACGGTAGTTATTCGTTTTCCTTCTTTACAAATATTTATCGCTGCGTTGATGTCCCTGTCATGTTCGGCTCCGCATGATGGACATTCCCAGCTTCTTATTGACAAATCTTTGACTTGAGCATTCTTGTAACCGCACATGCTGCAAAGCTGGCTTGACGCAAACCATTTACTTATTATGATTAGCTTTTTGCCTCGAAAATATAATTTGTAATTCAGCATTTCCCTGAATTTCCCGAAGCTGTTATCCGCTACTGACTTGCCAAATCTCAATTGACGGCTCATTGCTCGCATGTTTAAGTCTTCTATACATACCGCATCATATTCTTCAGCCAGCTTATATGACTTCTTGTGCAGGTAGTCTAATCTCTGATTTGTTATTTTCTCGTATACCAGGCATACTTTATGCCTTAATCGTTCACGATTCTTGCTTCCCTGTTTAGTCTTGGAATGCTTACGGCATAATCGCGCTAATTTTCTTTCAAGACGGCGTAAGAATCTGGGATAATTTGCCCGTTCGCCTTCGGAAGTTACGTACAAATCGTGCATTGAGAAATCTACACCAATAAATTTTTGCAATTCTACTTCGGTTACTTGGTTTTCGTATTCCACAAGTATGCTTGCATAATATTTATTCGTCGGAGTTTTCTCGATTGTTACACTCTTGATTTTTCCGATAACTTCACGGTGCTGCACTATCTTCACGAAGCCTACTTTCGGCAGCTTGATTTTTCCGCTTTCAATTCTTATGCTCCCATTCTGGTTATTAGTCGTGTAGCTCATTCGACTTTTTTTCTTGCTTTTGAATTTGGGGAAACATGAATTTCTTCTAAAAAAATTGTTATATGCTGATTGTAAATGTAACTGGGCATTCGCAAGAGCAAGGCTGTCTACTTCCTTCAACCACTCAAACGCCGTTTTATACTGTGCCGGGGTTGTCTGAAGTATTTTTCCCGTTTCCCTGTAACATTTAATCTTATCCGCAAGCATTTGGTTATAGATAAATCTTACACAGCCGAATGTTTTTGCGAATACAACTCTTTGCTCTTTATTGGGATATAACCGAAATTTATAAGCCCTATTCATGATTTGTACCTTGTTTTTCTATATATTGCCTTACTATCTCTATCGGTGCTCCGCCTGCCGTAAGTAAACAAAAACTTCTTGACCAGAACATTTCCTTCCATAATTTTTTACGAATAGCAGGGTATTTTTTCTTTATAAGTCGTGATGAAGCACTTTTATAAGCATTTATGAATTTGGACATTTCAGTATTAGGGTGAGCACGAAACATAACATGAATATGGTCTTTATCATGATTCCATTGCTCAAGTGTTATGTTATATGTTTTAGATATACGAATAAAAATATCTTTTGCAAACTCGCTCATATCATCATCAAAAACTTTACGGCGATATTTCACAACAAGAATAAGATGATAATACAATAAGAATACTGAATGATTATTATTATCTAAATCCATAATATCAACCTACTTTTATATTATACGACTGATTATAACATATAGCAATAATAATATACAACGCAATTCATCTCCCACTTATAGAAGTGGGAGAATTCTTGCGAGTTTTAGGTTAAAATAAGAGGTGATTTTCTTATGAATATTCCTATTAATTTTGCAAAATGGTCCACTTCTAATTTACCTGCTGGCCTCAAATTTAAAAACGGCGTTATTTCTGGAAAACCTACGGGCGAAATTGGAATTTATACCGTACCTTTTTCCGTTGTTACTCCGTGGGGTAGAGATACTAAAAATATTACTATCAATGTCCGCGAAAAATCGAAATTTGCCATTTATCAGAATGGAGCAAAACTTGAGGACATTTCACTTAATGACCTCATTATCTCTATTCAGAATGGTACAGCTCAGGCAAAATATAATTGTACTAATACGCAAATAATGATTCCTGTTGTTACTCCTGCTTTGAAATATATGTATGGTCAATATCCTTATGCAGAAGCTATTCGCCCTTCTCAAATTGATATTGCAGCTGTTAATTTCTGCTCGTTCAGAAATGTTACTCTCGCTGATGGGACTGTTAAGCCTGCGCTTATTTTGCAGTTTGATAAAAGTATATGGGAAGGTTTTTGCTGTTTCGATACCGGCGAACCTACTGATACATCACCTAGGTTCCCAGATGCATATTATGATTATGATATGGGCTGCATAGATGAGAATTCTATTATTAACCGTTGGAAATACTCAAACCTAAGACAATGGTTAAATTCTTCAGGCGCAAACTGGTTCTCTCCTGCTTATGATACTGATGTTCTTATTACTTTTGATAATCCTATGGATTATATCTCACTCATGAGAAATTCAGATAGTACCGGTTTTCTTAGCTGTTTACCTGAAGATTTAGTGGAAGTCATACAACCTATCAAAATTCAAACACAGGCTTTCTTTAATGAAAATAACTTTGATGAAAGTATTGAAGAACCTGATATTATCAATGATGTCTACGTCGATATTACCTACGATAAATTTTTTATTCCATCTCTCGAAGAAATGAATATTAAACCTTCTGACAATGATGGTTATTCAAGCGGCACAAAACTTTACGCAAATGACGGTGTAGAAGGTACTGCGTGGGAATATTATATTAATAAATTCGGCTCTCAATCTCGTATCGTTTCCGGTGCTACTATTAGCGGTATTAGTGCTTGGGGTAGGTCCCTTGCTTATGATTTTGAACTTCCTGATTATAAAGATGAAGGAATATCATATTTTCAATTTGTCAAGAAATATGGACATTTTACACGCTCTGCCGTATTAAATTCTCAATTTTTTACATGGAATGCAACTACTAATCAAAATAATATCCTAGAAATATCGAAAAGTATTACAACTGCTGACGGCGGATTTGCATATGTAGCACCATTTGAGATTCAG
>CAJOEQ010000191.1:0-1758 GCA_905233515.1 uncultured Synergistales bacterium | reverse complement strand
GAAGAGATGACACCTTACCAAATTTTAGGTGAAAATATTTCTGTTACTCCTAGTAATTCACCAGTTCTAGAAAATCACACATTAACGGCTGCTGAAGCTCTTGCTGAAAGTTTTACCCTTGAAAATAGTGTAGCAGCTGGAACTGAGAATAATATACTTCTCTCTGTATGCGGTGTCGCTCAAATTCCAGAGGTTGATTTTACAGTCTCAGGAAATATTATCAGCTGGGGCAATAAAGCTCTACATGAAATCACTTTTGTAGCAGGCGATACTTTCTCAATCTCTTATTATCCGGAGATAGAATAATGTCAAAACTTAAACCTAAATTTATTCAAGCATTCTCTGTTGTTGACGGCTATGCTTATACTGGGACTGAAACTCCTGCAACTCATGACAAAACTAATTTATTTCTCAATATCTCTAATGGGACTTACTCAAATTTTGAGAATGACGCATGGAGTGAGGCTGTATCTGCTGAAGGCAAAACTTTTATATCAGCTAATGAGAATAAAATTTATAGCGTAGTTGATGGCAATATTACATACGAACAGCCCGATAATTTCTCGCTATATCTCGCTGTCATTAATCAAAAACTACTCTGTTGCTACAACAATAATATTTATTAGGGGAGCCTCGCAGCTCTCCTATTTTTATTATGGAGGTATTTATTTATCATGGATGAGAAAGAAAAATTTGAGCGTTCTATAAATTTCTCTCTCAAATGGGAGGGCGGAAGAAATTTTAATATCATAGATGGGAAGCCTGTAGTTAAAGGTACTGCAAAAAATGATTTGGGAGGTGCTACTGCTTACGGAATAATTATTCCTACACTCAAAGCAGCTCATAAAGCCGGAATTGTTGAACATGATGATATTTGCAAATTAACTCAGGACGAGGCAAAAAAAATTTATCGCAAAAATTTCTGGGATAAATACAAATGGGGCGAACTTGAATGGCCGGTCTGTCTTTGTTGTCTTGATTGCTGTATAAATCACGGCGGATTTGCAAGTATTCTACAGAGAGCAGCTATCGATTGCGGGCAAAATTTAGTCATCGATGGAAAGTTCGGTCCGAAAACTTTCGCGGCTCTTAAGGCTTGCGAACCTCAAATGCTGGCTCAAGCTATTTATAATCAGCGCAAAAAATATTATCAGAAAATCGTTGCTAGAAAGCCAAATCAAAAAATTTTCCTTAATGGTTGGATGAGACGAGCTAACGAAATGGCTATAATGGCAGGTGTGAAAATTGATTAATAGAATTTGGAATTTTATTCATATAAGCTGTATCGGCTTTCTCGTCTGGTTCTTTGGAGATATTGATGTTGCTATGCAGACATTAATTACACTCTGTGTTATCGATTATTCCACTGGAGTTATAGCAGCCGGTTTTGAGCATAAATTATCTAGCTCTGTAGGTTTTAAAGGTATCATGCGAAAATGTATGCTATTTCTCTTCGTGGGTATAGCTAACTTACTTGACCGATATTTACCGAATCATAATGGTTCTTTACGCGGAGTTGTGTGCCTGCTGTATGTCATTAATGAAAGCCTTTCTATTATCGAGAATGCTAGACGTATGGGCGCTCCTATTCCTAAACCTCTAGAAAATGTCTTAGCAAAATTTAATAATGATGAAAAACAATCAGATAATACAACTCGGCAGGCATAAATTAATGTGCGGAGACGCTACAAAACGTGAAGATGTCTTAAAGCTCGTTGGAAGTGAGCGCGTTAATCTCGTGTTGACCGATCCGCCATA
>CAJOEQ010000190.1 GCA_905233515.1 uncultured Synergistales bacterium | reverse complement strand
GAATCGGAATGATCATAGAGAGCCTGAATAAATTTCTCAGGCTTAGAACGCCATGAAGTAATCAGTAATCCTGAGACTGATTTTTTCTTTGGCGTATATAAGAACTTTATGAGATACGAAATATTATTACTGAATTATTTATTACATTTATAATTTAATTATATATAATAATCTAGAATAATGCTAAATCCCTGAAAATCTACTATAATATAGATATTCAGGGATGCGTAAGATTCCTTTAAATAAAAAATTATTCTTTTTTCTTTTCATTTGTATTCATTGTACAAGCGAACGAGTAAAAAAGCAAAAATAAAAGGAGTGAAATAAATGCAAAAGTTTTTATCAATAAGTGATTTAGCCGAACGTTACAGGATTAGTAAACCTAGTGTTTATAACTACGTACGAACGGGAAAGCTACCCAAAGGATTTTACATAGGGCACTCGCACCGATGGGCACTCACGGAGCTTGAAGCCTTTGAAGCCGAATTAATGAATAATCAGGAGATTAATAATGGCAGATGAGTCAATTATATTAGAAGAGTTCTTTGCTCATTTACGAGACATAGGGATTGAGCCTAAAGGGGATTTTTACCCGATACTTGACGGGCAGATTCACCGATTCGCGGTTGATGATGACAGAGGCGGGGCTAAATCAGGGGCGTATTATGTTCACGCAGACGGGTTTGTTAATTTCGGTGCTATGGATTTTCGCAAGCATTCATGTATGCAGAAGGGTAGTATTAGCCGTGATTACAGACCGAAATATGACAAGAAGCAATACGAGAAGGCTATAGAGGAATCACGGAGGCGGCAAGCTGAACTGCAAAGACGGAAAAAAGAAGCTGAAGCCTGCTCACGTGTACAGATGATGAAAGAATTCACAATTTACGATAAGGAACGGCGACTCGTAATCAGTAGCGATTTAAATACAGGGTACGAGAATCACCCGTATTTAAAACACAAGGGCGTTGCTGATTTAGTGCAATATGGTATGAACTTTAGAGTTAAGAAGAATCAGACAAGTCAAAATGATTTTTCACAGGTCGGAGATTTATTAATCCCTTTAGTTCATGTTGATTCAGCTTACTCGCCAAAGATAGAAGAGCGAACAAGAGATCTTCAAATTATATCAGGCAAGCTCAATCATGAGGGTAAATACGAGAAACGTTTTTATAGAAATATTCCGAAACAAGGCTGTTACTGCGAGTTAATCCCGATTCAATGCAGGGGAGATAACTACTTTTCAGACAAGGTAAAGCGAATATTCATTTGCGAGGGCGTTGCTACAGGGTTATCACTATTGGCATTGACTGATTTCGAGTCGCCTGTGTTCTGCGCTATGTCATATTCTAATTTAATGAATATTACTAAAGCATGGAGGGCTAAACTTAATAATCACTTTCACAGCTTTTTTTACCACGTTCAAATAATCATAGCAGCTGACAACGATTATTCAGGAGTCGGAGTCAAAGCAGCTAATGAAGTAATAGAAGCAGGCTATGCAGTAGATAAAATTATCCCGTCTGAAATCGGGCAGGACTTTAATGATTATTATTTAACAACACGGAGGGCGTAATTATGGATGCTTATATAGCAGGGCTATTAAATTCTATAAACTCAGATACTAAGACTCATGATGACTCAGAGCTGTGGTCACGGTTATCACAGTCAAAGAATGGCAAGATGATTAAAGATTTTTGCGAGGGAAATTATCAAGGTTATAAGACAAATGATGAGCAGGTTACACCTGAACTAGCAATCGGATTTGTTCTCTCTCGTTTAGCTTATGTATGTAACTTCGACGAATCGCAAATAGAACGAGTCTTTAATACTACTAAGCTCTCAAAGCAGATAAGAGGTAACCTGCAAGACATAATAAAGAGCGCAATTACCTATACGAAAGAGTATAAGGCTCAAATAGAGCAGGAATTCACAAAAGAACCGGCTAAGTCTGTGAGTCAGAATCAGACTCCGCGCACCGATCAGCAAGCGAATAAACAAAGCGAACCGAATAAAAACGAACTAGAACGCAAAAAATATTCGCGTCATTCATTCGCTGATTTTTGCAGAAATCCAGCACCGATTAAATATTACATCAAAAATTATATTCAGGAACAAGCATTACACATGATTTTCGGGGCACCGGGAAGCGGTAAATCTTTTATTGCGGTTGATATGGCAGCTAGTATTGCGTGCCCTGATATTAACTCATGGCACGGCCGGACGCTAAAACACGGGCCTGTTATTTATCTTGCAGGTGAAGGCGTTGCAGGTTTAAGAAAACGATTCGCAGGTTGGGCAGCTAAGAGAGTTATTAATCCAGAAAACGTACAACTAACCGTCATAGATGAAGCATTTCACTTAGACGATGACACAGAAGAATATAACATCTCTGCTACTATTGAGAATATCAGAGAGATATACTCCAAGCCTGCCGTAATCTTTATAGATACTCTACATGTTTTCATGAATGGCGACGAAAACCGCGCTCAAGATATAGGAGCTTTTCTAACGCCATGCAGGAAATTAATTCGTGAATTCGGCTGTTCTGTCGTTTTAGTTCACCATACCGGGGTCGCTCAAGAAGCTAAAGACAGAGCTAGAGGCTCAAGCGCATTGCGAGGCGCTATGGATATTGAACTAAAAATCAGTAAAGAACGTGCCCAGAATAATATTACCATAACGCAGACAAAGAATAAAGAGGCTAAAGAAGAGAAAGATTTAATCTTAACACTTGAACAATTCGATATTCCGAACTGGTACGATGAAGAGAACCAGCAGGTTAATACTTGCACGGTTGAAGATTATAAATCTACTTTCAGTACTATTGAAGCTGAAAAAGCGATTAAGCTAAAACCCACTGAACAAACAGCTACTAAGACTTTTCAAGAAGCAATCTTAAGACACGGCGTAAAGTTCACAGATGAAGCAACAGGCAATACATTAGCAGCCGTATATTTAGAAGATTGGCGCGCAGTCTCCTACGAACTATCAGCGCAAGATAATATGAACACTAAACGTAATGAATTTAATA
>CAJOEQ010000189.1:3143-3704 GCA_905233515.1 uncultured Synergistales bacterium | reverse complement strand
TTTTTCAAGAAGTGCTTTACGTGCCGGCTTTGAGCTTGTTATGACTCAGGGATTTTCACCGCGCGCAAAAATTTCATTTGCTCCCGAACTTCCTGCGGGTGTTATTGCTCTTAATGAACCTGTTGATATGTTTTTCATAGATAATTACGCAAATTTAGTTGACTTATTAAATAATTCATTGCCTGAAGGTTTTAATATTTCGCGGGCTTATAACGTGCCTGATGAGTCGCCCTCACTCGGGAAAATGTGCAAAGCAGCTCAATATTTAATCAGATTAGCAAATAATAATAATATAGAAGACTTCACGCGAAAATTTTTCCATGAAAATATTATAGAGATTAATTATAAAGATGACTGGCTTAATTTAATTATTCGAGATCCCGCGCAAAATCCTATAGGAAGTCTCGTTAAAAATTTAGTTCACGAGAATATAATAACAGGCTGGCAGGATATTAATATAGTCCGTGAGTCAATAGGCTTATATGAAAATGGAAGAGTGAGTCTTAATGCTTGATACACTATAGAATGAGCTAACACTAGAATATTTATATAAAAGCAGGA
>CAJOEQ010000189.1:0-3054 GCA_905233515.1 uncultured Synergistales bacterium | reverse complement strand
TGCCTGATACACTAGAGAACGAACGAATACGAGCCGCAATTATTAAACTTGAGAAATATTTATATATGGGAGCGTGAGTCTTTATGCCTGATATAAAATTAATTGCTGATACCCTAGAGAATGAGCAGACAAGAGTCGCTCTTATTGAAGACGGCAAATTAACTGAAATTTTTATAGAATACAATTTTGACGAGGAAAATAATAATTTCATGTCATCACGTGCAAATAATTCAAGATTAGCGCGTCAGGGTGATATTTTTATAGCAAGAATCGATAAAATTTTGCCGGCCATTAATGCAGCATTTGCAAGTTTAGTAAAACCCTCAAAATCTCACAATGAGCCGAGAAACGCGTTTTTATACTTGAATGAAGCTCCGGAAATAAAAGCAGGTGATTATTTAATCGTCCAAGTTATAAAGAATGCTCAAAAAAATAAAGCTCCCCGAATAAGTGCAAGAATATCAATTCCCGGGCGGTGGCTTGTTTTAGTACCAGACTCAGAAGAGACCGGAGTCAGCCGCAGAATATTTGATAATTCAGAGAGAAAACGACTCAAGAAAATAGCGGACTCGTTAAAATCTCAAGTGCCGGGCCATGGCGTTATAATCAGGACAGCAGCAGAAGGAATTGACGAGAAATTTTTACAGGAAGATTTGAACTCGTTAATAAAACTTTGGCAAGAAATCAAGCACAAAGCAAAAACTAATCCCGCACCTTGTTTATTATATCGAGATACAGGAGCATTAGGCCGGGTTTTGCGCGATGAGATTTCAGGAAATATTGACGAGATTATTATTAACAATCCTGAAGAGTTCGAGAGCGTCAAAAATTTTATAGAACGCTTTTATCCTGAAATGCCGAACTTGCAATTATATACAGGAATTACGCCAATTTTTGAATATTTCGGGATTGAAAGCGAGATAGACAGGGCTTTAGAGCGTAAAGTCTGGCTTAAAAGCGGTGCATATCTCGTAATTGACCAGACAGAAGCACTCACTGTAATAGATGTGAACTCAGGAAAATTTACGGACTCGCCCGATATGAGACATACTGTTTTGAGCGTGAATCTTGAGGCCGCTTCAGAAATTGCCCGTCAAATGAGATTGCGTTCACTGGGCGGGATTGTCGTAGTAGATTTTATTGACATGGATTTTTACGAGGATCAAGAGCAGCTATTAAAACATTTTGACTCGTGTATCATGCATGATAGATTGAAAGCTAGAGTCTTTAGTTTGACGAAACTGGGACTCGTTGAATTAACGCGAAAACGTGAAAGGCCAGATTTAAAAAGTGTCTTGACTCGTAACTGCCCGATTTGCGGCGATAATGGATTTGTCGAGCGTGAAGAGAATTTAGCAATCAAGATTAAGCGATTTATCAGGAAAATAACGAGCGCAAATAACTCACAGGCATTCTTAATACAAACTAGTACTCACATGGCAAATTATCTAAAAAATTATATTCAAGACTGGGAGAATGAATTCGAGCGGAAAATTTTTATTGTCGGAGTTCAAAATTTCGGCTGGGACAAATATAGACTCGATTATCAGGGCGATTTAGAGACTACAGAGACCCGCGCGAAAATGGCCAAGTAACACGCGAGTCCCTGATTAAATTTATTTCTTACGCCGTATAATTTCCGTTAAAATTGTCGTAGAAATTCCTTCAGTGTGAGGCAAAAATATCATGTCAACATTAACAAGTCTTAATTTTCGCTCCATCTCGTTAAAAAGCTCGGAGTCCTTCCAGTCATCACCGTGAAAAATTGCGTTAAAATGCAAATTCTCCCATGCTAAAAATTTATCTAGATTGCTTTGTATTACAACCTCGTCGACATATTTAATAGCTGCTACAATTTCGAGTCTGTCTTCAAGCGGCATAATCGGGGATTTGTGCTTATATGACTCTACTAATTCATCAGTGCTGACTCCGACTATTAATTTCTCGCAATGTTCTTTAGCGCGCCGCAAAATATTCAAGTGTCCGACGTGAAACATGTCAAAAACTCCCGTTGTATAGCCGAGCTTGTAAAATTTCATTTTATGAGGCTCCAGTCCGACTCGCTCAAGAAATCACTAACTGCGCCGGTTATTCCGAGAGATTTATATTTTTCGAGCTGACTCAAATTATTAACGACTGCTGCGAAAACGTGAATATTTTTCGAGGTCAAAATTTTCACACCCTCAGGGTCTGAGTCTATCACGAAATCAAATATATTTACGACTCTGATATTATTTTTCAGGCAAAATTCCGCGAGTTTATACCAGTTATGCTGCCAGCCGCATTGACGTAAAGCAAAATTTTTGAACTGGTAAATTTTTTTGACGCTAACAACGTCTTCAAAATTATAGAGACTCACTATAATGCGATCAAGAATTGACTCGGCGTTGAGATTCTTTGCTGTCTTAACAAGTAAATCAAAAGTTTTCGCGGCATCACGTTTTGAATCAACTGCGATATATAAATCTTCATGAGTCAGCATAAAATTAATCATGTCGTCTAAATCTAAAGGGTGATATTTCCGGAAAATCAGCGAGTTCTTAAAATCTTTATGAGTCATAATATTAGGCTCTTGACCCTGTTCGAGATTTTCAGCCCAGCCATGACGAAGCACAATTTTATTATCACTAGTGAATTCTAAATCAGCGTCTATTATGCGATTACCGCGATTATAAGACAATTCCCACGCCTCAAGAGATCCCGAATGCAAACGACCTTGAATTATACCGCCGTTGTGTGAAATAAAATGATATTTCGTAAAATATTCGCTGCCATCTGAGACAAAAGCAGGAAGACTCGAAATATCAGCCTCCATTTTGTGAAGACGTTTTATAATGCGCTCGTGTGATAGATAATTTCTGACATAATTAACGCGTCTTGCTATGCCGTTAGATTTCAAAATTGAGCCGAACAAAAGCTATATAATAAGACAGAATAAATTTTATATCTAGTTTTCATTTATAGAGTGGCCTTCTTGCGTGTAATAAGTATATGGGTGCTCAGTGTCAAAAAAAATTTCAGTTTTCCAAGGGGTTATAACGTATTCATGCGAAT
>CAJOEQ010000188.1 GCA_905233515.1 uncultured Synergistales bacterium | reverse complement strand
TGTAAACTCTGAAGTCATGCATTATGCAAAAATTAGAATGATTCACGCTGTAGGATTTTTATGGCTGTGCAATGTCTACGAGATTCCGGGGGGAGCTTTGCGCGGTATGGGATATTCAACACTGCCGACTATAATTATATTGCTTGGCTGCTGTGTTCTGCGTATAGTATGGTGCTGGACGATATTTGCTTACATGAAAGATTTTGCGGTCTTGATGAATGTTTACCCGGCCTCATGGACAATAACGGGAATATTTACGCTGATTGCATATTATCACATAAGAAGAAAGCTATTTATTTGAGTGAGAGAATTTAACGTTATTGCGTAATTTTCCGTGTGAGAATCTCCCGCGCTAGGTTTTATCTTTACAACTCGCCAGCACAGAGTAAAATATTAAAGAATTTCAGCGCAATTTCCGATGATGAAGTAAATATTTTTCAGGAGTAAATTTTTTCACGGAGGACTCACAACATGAATAAAATACGTAATTTGTTTATTTAAGTAGTCTCTCTAGGTCAGGAGGTTATTATAAATGAGAATAAATAATAATATTCCTGCTTTAAAAACTTTTCGAAAACTTGAATCGACTAACAAGGCACTCAATAAATCAATCAGGGCATTATCAACGGGCTTGCGTATAAATTCGGCTGCTGATGATGCGGCGGGATTTGCAATAAGCGAGAAAATGCGTTCACAAATTAGCGGTCTTGATATAGCACTAAAGAATTCGCAGGATGGAATTTCATTTTTGCAGACAGCTGAAGGGGCATTAGGCGATGTAAATTCAATTTTACAGAGAATGCGCGAATTATCTGTACAGGCAAGTAATGACTCTTTAACTTCAAATGACAGGCAATTTATACAGCTTGAAATCGACGAGCTTAAATCACAAATTAATCAAATCGCAGGGACTACACAATTTAACAGAAAGCGATTACTTGACGGGAGCTCCGGGGCTTTATGGTCAAGCAGTGATTTAAACGTGAAGGCGAGAATTAACGGCGGATTGACTTACACGGACAATTTTGGCCAGAAAGTAAGCAGCGAGGGCAATTATAAAATTGAAGTCAGCACAGACCCCGGCCAAGCTCAAGTGCAGAAGACAAATATTTTTACTGCTTCATATGAAGAGCGCATAACAAAAACTGAAACAGTACAAAAAATTATAGGATATACGACTCCAGTTCCATATGAAATAAATATTAATACCGGCCTAGACACTTTAGGCGCAACTTCAGGCGACGGCTGGAATTTCTCAAACGGAGTATTAACTATAACTGGCAACGGAAAATATTGCATTGTCGGAGATACTACACCTACTACAAATCATATAGTCGTAAATCCCGGAGTTAATGCAACTATATTTTTAAGAGATGTAAATATTGATATGACAAATAGTACGAGCTGGGGCCCTGCTGCAGGATCTGCGTTTTTCATGCAGGGTGCTGATGTTGACATGTATTTAGATGGGAATAATACTCTCGTAAGTGGAGGGATGGGACATTCATCAGGAATTGAAGTATCCGGCAATAATTCAAAACTCACCATAAGCAGCATAGCGGGGGATTTTTCCACAAGTGGCACTCTAACAACAACGGGCAGTTATCATGGCGCAGTAATTGGCGGTAGTTGTACATCAGGAACAGCTGACAGCGGCGAAATTATAATTAAAGGCGGAACAATCATAGCGACAGGCGGCGATGGGGCTGCAGGTATCGGAGGCGGTAACGCAGGAGGGCCTGTAGGAGGAATACCTAAAAAAATTCTCATCGAGGGAGGAAATATAACCGCAAATGGAGGCTTAGGCGGTGCTGGTATTGGAACAGGAGGAAGTAATCCATATTATGCGCCGTCTACAAATGACGGAGAAATAATCATAAGCGGCGGAACTGTTACGGCAAACGGAGGAACTGCTTATAGTTCTTATCTTCAAGGTGCAGGAATAGGAGGCGGAAGTACTTTTGACAGCGGACATATAGAAATCGGCCCAAATGCTTCTGTAACAACAACGGGATATATTGAATCCGGCCAAAGTGATTCTATAGGCATAGGCGAGGGAGGCTCTAACAGGGATGTACCAAGCTCGACAGTTACGCCCTCTGCTGCGAGAACTGTTCCAAGTTTACCCATGACTGACCCCGAACCCATTACTCAAGAAGAAAGCACAGTAACTGAAACTATAACAACTAAACATTCAACACTTGCCGATATCTCACGTTTTTATGATCCAAGCGGTAAATTTTTATTAAATCAGCCTGAAACTATAACAATCACTCAGGGTAATGGGCAATCAGCAAATGTTACACTTGATAAAACAGACACAATATATGACGTTGCAGGAAAAATTAACGACGCTATAGCGAACAAGCTCGGCCAAGCAAAATATACAGATAATCTTGATAAATTTTGCACAATAGCGGACGGCACAGCAAATACTTCTGAGTCAGTTTTCGATAAAGAATTAATTAGTACTGAAGAAACAGAAGAAGAAATTACACCGAGCGGCAGTATCGCATCAGGAACAATCACGACAACTACAAACGGCTATAATGTTAGTGCTACTATGCTGGTACGTTCAGCAATACCCGGTAAAATGGGCGAGCTTACATTTTCGGGCGACGAGGATTTATTAAACGCTCTAGGACTTAACACGATTCAAGAATCCAGCGAAAGCACTTACACGGCAAATGTATATAACGCTCACACGGGGCAGCCTGTAGCAGTAAACGTAAAATCTTCTGAACCTGAATTCAAGAGCCTTATACCTCCTGAAATTGACATAAGAGTTGACTTAATGGCCGGCCTAAAATCAAACTGGAACGAGGCAACAAAAGCATTTATGCACGTCAAAGATGATAATTACTCGGCATTTATTCATTTAAGCGACAATACGACAATTTTTCAGACTGGCTCAAACGAGGGCGAAGACTTTATTATTCAACTCGGCGACACATCGACATTTGCACTAGGAATCGACAATATAAATTTGTTGACTCGTGAAAATGCCTCACGTTCAATCGGGATTCTTGACCGTGCAATAAATCGAGTCTCAACCCAGCGCGCAAAAGTCGGAGCATTCAATAACGCCCTTGAACACGTAATAAATAACTTAACAACGACGAGCGCGAATCTTTCAGAGTCTGAATCGCGAATCCGTGACGTAGATTTTTCGCAGGAATATATGAATTTTATCAAGTGGCAGATTTTGAATCAGTCAGGCACGTCAATGCTTGCACAGGCTAATCAAACGCCTCAATCTGTGTTAAGTTTATTGCAATAATTTATAAATCGCGCAAAAAATTTTTTAAATAACGCTTGCAAAATAAAAATAACCGTGTATAATTCTTCAAGTCGTCAGGCGATAGGCAGGGCGATGAAACAAAAAGTGAATTGACAAGTTAATACAGCGTGTAAGAATCAAGCGAAGTACAAGTAATATAAAGCTAGAAATCAAACAATATAACTGAGAGTTTGATCCTGGCTCAGGATCAACGCTGGCGGCGTGCGTAACACATGCAAGTTGAGCGACGGAATTGGAAAGTGGAGA
>CAJOEQ010000187.1 GCA_905233515.1 uncultured Synergistales bacterium | reverse complement strand
CCTGTAATAGCTCGTGCACGCTCTAAATTCGTCCCAGTCATGAAATTTTCATATTTAAATCCGTAAAAAATATCTCTGCAGATCTCTAATTTTTCTAAAAATTTCGGGTAAGCTGCCTTTGTTATATCAGTCTCACCGTAATTCTTTTTATCACGCGCTGTGTAGTCATTCATGGCCTCTTTTAAAGCCCGCGCAATTCCTACATAATCAATTATTAAGCCGCCTTCTTTATCTTTATAGACTCGATTAACGCGTGCAATTGCCTGCATCAAATTATGTCCCTTCATGGGCTTGTAAATATACATCGTAGCAAGTGAAGGAACATCAAAGCCAGTCAGCCACATATCAACGACTATTACAATTTTTAAAGGGTCTGAGTCATCCTTAAATTTTCTTGCTAATTCGCTGCGAGTGTGCTTATTGCCGATAATTTTCTGCCATTCTTCAGAGTCTTTGCTGCCTTCAGTCATAACTACTGCAATTTTCCCAGCTTCTAGCCATGACGGCCACAAGTTTATAATGCGCTCATAAATTTTCATGGCAATTTTACGCGAATATGCAACTATTAAAGCCTTACCAGTTAAAATATTTGCTCGGAAATTCTCATAATTATAAAGAATATCATCAACAAGAGCGTTTATAGTATTCTCATTTCCGAGTATAGCCTCCATTTGTCCGAGTTCGTGCTTACTTTTTGCGATTACTGCGGGATCTGCATTTTCTGACATAATATCATATTCAGAATCAATTAATTTTAGCGTTTTCTCATCAAGTTTTAAGTGTATAACTCTGCTCTCATAGAAAACTGGGCGGGTTGCTCCGTCTTCTACTGATTGAGTCATATCGTAAACGTCTATATAATTCCCGAAAACTTCTCGAGTGCTTTTATCTTTCTGCGATATTGGCGTGCCAGTGAACCCGATATATACAGCATTCGGCAAATTATCGCGGATTATTCGAGCCGTCCCCGTTTTGATTCTGCCAGTTTTTGAGTCAATTTTTTCAGTGAGTCCATATTGTCCCCTGTGTGCCTCGTCGGCAATTACTATAATATTTTCTCGCAGTGATAAAGGCTCTTGCGATTCCTCAAATTTTTGCATTGTCGTGAAAATTATTCCGTTCGCTTTCCTTCCAGCAAGTAAAGATTTCAAGTTTTCGCGGCTCATTGCTTGTATAGGTTCTTGACGCAAAAAATTTTTACACTTCACGAACTGCGCATATAATTGATCGTCTAAATCATTTCTATCAGTGATAACTACTATAGTCGGACTGTTTAATATTTCTTGCAATAAATGAGCGTAAAATATCATAGATAAAGATTTGCCGCTGCCTTGAGTGTGCCAGAAGACTCCGCCCTTGCCGTCTTGAGCGTTTTTTGTTGAGTTTACAGCCTTCTTTACTGCAAAATATTGATGATAGGCCGCTAAAATTTTCACACGTTCGACTCCCTCGCCGGAAAAACAAATAAAATTTTTTATGATGTCTAAGAGTCTTTCTCGCTCAAATATTCCCGTAAAAAATGTCTCAAAGTCAGCATATTTTGTTTTGCTGTAATCGCCGTCTGTAGTCTTCCATTCTGAAAATCTATCTTCATCTGCTGTAATCGTCCCAGCCTTTGAAATTGCTTGATCGCTCATCACACAGAAACAATTATATATAAACATTGAGGGAATTTCACGCAAATATTTGCGAATCTGTAAATATGCCTCTGAAGCGTCAGTGTTTGAACGTGAGGGCGATTTTAACTCCATTAAGACAATAGGCAGCCCATTAAGAAATATAATTATATCCGCCCGCCTCGTTGATTTTCCCGTGAAAGTCCATTGATTAGCGATAATAAACGAATTAGCAGCAAAATTTTTATAGTCAACAAGATATACAAGCCCTGATTTTTGCTCACCGTTGAGAAAATAGCTCACTTCTACGCCGTTCTGTAAATAGTCCATAAAAAGCGCGTTTTTCTGTATAAGCTCGGCATTGTCAAAATTTTTTATTGTCTTGATAGCTGCGTTAATTGCTTCGTCAGGCAATGAGGGGTTTATTCGCCGGATTGACTCGTTAAATTCTGAGTCGTAAATGGGACTCTTGTAATCTCTATCAAGTTCAGGCGCGTATATATGCTCATAGCCTAAAGTTTTGAATAATTCTATTATAGATTGCTCGTAAGAAGACTCGTTATAGTGCGATAATGACATGACAAATACCACCTTTTATAAATCAAGACCGGAAATATCAAGCTCGCCGGATATTAACTTAGGGAGAAGGGAGTCTCTTATTTGTGCGAGTCTGCGATTCTCAACGCGATTTAATATTATTAGATTATATATAGGAGATAACAACGCGCCAATGCGTTTATATTCTTGTTCCGGTGGTATTAATACTCTAGCTTTTGCAAGTTCTTCACGTTTTATATGTCCCATAGTCGTGGCCATGTCAGCAGCTATATTAATAAATTTCTGAAGATAATATTTTGTCCATGAATAATATAGCCATTTATCATATTTATTAGATGTTACTTTGAATAAATGCTGATTCAGTCCGCACGTACCACCGCACCAAAAATCAACAAGTAAACTTCCAGACCATGAGAAAATCACATCACCGTCATTAATAATATATTCCTGATTTATAAGTGTTGTACATAAATCGCTATTTATATCGCAAAAACCTTGACGCAATTCTTTTATTTTGAGAACGGGGAGTCCTTGTTCGCTTTCATCAGGACGATATTTTTGCATAGGAAGGCCATTCATATAGTTAGCGATTCCCAGCAAAGAACTTGCTACCCAACCGCTTGGGATTTTATCAAATATAAATTCTTTCTCAAAAATTGCCCTTGCCTGCTGCTCTAAATTCTCGTTTATGCGGTTGTTAAGCTCGATTTTGTCGTCTAGTAATGAAAGAATGCTAGAAATTTTTTGTTGTTCGGATAAGGGGGGGATATTGAATTCTAATTTATTTAGCGTTTCAGCTCTCAAACTGGGAATCGTTGTTCCTTCGTTGTAGGAATCCAGATCAAGCAAGGACATGAGATAATAAAGGTACTTCGGGATTACAAGTTTCTCATTGA
>CAJOEQ010000186.1 GCA_905233515.1 uncultured Synergistales bacterium | reverse complement strand
CACAATATGAGCGCGCGTAATATCTTGATAAATTGCTCGTAATAAAGCAAGAATATCTATTCCCATGTGATTATAAAATCTTCCGTCTTCAGCGTTAACGGCCACTAAGGGGAGCCATTTGCCCATTTCGTTTAGCGGGATTGTAATTTGCCATTCAGACGCGGGCGATAATCTCACGTGAAATAATTTATCGTTCACATCATAGAATGCTGACGACGCAAAAATTGTTGTAACTCTCTCAGGATTCACGTCAATATTTACCCATAAGAGAGCAAAACTTGAAATCAGCGCAATTATTACGAGCAATAAAAATTTTTTCATGCTTTATGCTGCCGGTTTCTTACTCTTATCAAGTGAAAGAATCTCAAGTGTATAGCCTGCTACGTTATTGCTATGATCGCCGATTCTCTCTAGATTGCTTAATAGGGTTATGAAGTTCACGCCCTTTTCAGGATCACATTCGCCGCGGTTGAGTCTTTCAATATGATTTTTGCGATATTCGCGTTCTTGCTCGTCGATTCTTTTTTCGTAGTCATAAATAACTTTCCATGCTTTAGACGCGCTCTCTTCACCGATTGACTCAAGTGATGTAGTTATTGCAAGAGTAGTAGTATCATACATATCGCGAAATTCGTTAATGGCATCTTCTGACAAATAATTGTCCATGTAATCGCAGCGTTCTATTAAATTTTCTGCACGGTCGCCAATTCTCTCAAGGTCAAGAGACGCATTCACGTAACAGCCTAAGACAGTCGAGACCTCATCAGAGACTCCCTTTTGCCATATTTCAGACGCATATGACGAAATTGCACGAGTTAATTTGTTTACGCTCTCTTCGTAGTTATCAAATTTTTTGCGGCGGTCTTCAAGTTTTGCTGCGTCGAACTCAAAAAATGCCGTACGAATCAATTTAAACATTTTTTCAACGATTGCTCCCATGTGCAGTAACTCATCTTTAACGGCTGCAACCGCGCTTGCTGTTGAGACATTTATTAAAGTCGGATCAAGATACATAACTTCTTCGGGCTTGTCTTCAGGTCTCAACGGAATAATTGTACTTATTAATTTCGCTAATAAATTCACGAATGGGAAGAATATAATCGTGTTTAAAACGTTAAAAATTGTATGAGCGTTTGCAATTTGTCTAGCTATATCTGGAGAACTTAATATAATAATTTGCTTGTAAATCGGAACAGCTAACAAAAATATAACGCTCCCGATTAAGTTAAATAGAACGTGAGCCATTGCCGCTTGTTTTGCCGGTCGAGTCGCATTAAGTGAGACTACTACAGCAGTTAAAGTTGTGCCTAAGTTATCGCCTAAAATTATGGGAATTGCCGCATCAAGTGTAATTAATCCCTGAGACGCTAGAGCCATCGTTAAACCTATTGTAGCCGCACTTGATTGTATTAAAATAGTTAAAATCATTCCCGCGATTACTCCTGTTATAGGATTCGTCCCGAGCATTAATAACACGTCTTTATACTGCGCGATTATTCCCGTAGCTCCCTCGATTGTCTTCATTCCCATGAAAAGCAGGCCAAGACCGACGACTCCACTTGCAAAATATGAAAGTCTTTTAGTTTTGCTGAACATTGAGAGAACTACACCGATTGCTATTAAAGGCAGTGCAAAGGCTTCAATTTTGAAGGCTATAATTTGAGCTGTTACAGTTGTCCCGATGTTAGCTCCCATTATAATGCCGATTGCTTGAGTAAGATTTAACAGGCCTGTATTAACAAAACTTACTGTCATTACTGTAGTGCCTGTGCTTGATTGAATTAGAACTGTAACGAGAATTCCCACGAAAATCCCCCGTAATGGAGTCTTTGTAAGAGTTCCTATTAATTGACGCATTTTGTCGCCCGCTATAAATTGCAAGGCCTCGCTCATGAGTCTTATTCCGTAAAGAAATAAAGCGACTCCGCCCGCGATATTAAAAGCTGTCTGTAAATCCAAATTCGCGACTTCCTTTCTGATTAGAATTTAAAAATTTAAATATTGTCTTGCTTGTAAGTATAGCAGATTGATATAAAATACTTCTTGACATTTTATAAGCGCGATAATTTTTGATTCTCGTCATGATAATTTATTGCCCGTTCAAGCTAATTATTTTGCGTAATCTATGATAATATTTCATATATAATTATAAAAAAATTAGGTGTATTTAATGAATCAAAATTTAAATCTCAAAACAGAACTGGAAGAACTGCACACGCTAATTTCAGCAATGCAGGACAGCCTTTGACATCCCCGAACTTGAAAGACGCTCGCAGGAACTCACGCAAATAACATCAGATCCAAATTTCTGGACTTCAGAGGGCAGCAGCGAGACTCTAAAGGAACTCGCACAAATAAATTCACGACTCGACAGCATGACTCATATAAAATCAGAATATGATGATTTAATTGCGCTTGAAGAAATTTTATCAGATATTCAAGATAACGAGCTAGAGTCAGAATTCACACAAAGAGCCTCGAACTTAAAAAATGAACTCGAACGCCAAAGCCTATTATTATTATTGAATGAGCCTTATGACTCATCAAATGCAATATTAATGATTCACGCAGGATCCGGCGGGCTTGACTCTCAGGACTGGGCGGGCATGTTAATGCGAATGTATTTGCGTTACTGCGAACGTGAAGGATTCAAGACAAATATAATCGAGGCTGCAACAGATGAGGGAGAAGGCATAAAAAGCGCGGCGATTTTGATAGAAGGCGATTATTCATATGGATTTCTCAAAGCAGAAAAGGGCGTGCATAGACTTATACGAATTTCGCCGTTTGACTCAGCTCACAGGAGACACACGAGTTTTGCGGCTGTTCTTGTCTCACCTGAAATCAGCGACGACGTAAATATTGACATAAAGCCTGAAGATTTGAAAATTGACACTTTCAGAGCAAGCGGAGCAGGAGGTCAATACGTGAACAGGACTGACTCAGCAGTGAGAATTACACATATACCGTCGGGAATAGTCGTAACTTGTCAAAATGAACGCTCCCAGCACATGAATAGACAAGTAGCAATGCAAGCAGATTATACGAACTAGCTAATCAAGAAAGACAGGAAGAATTAGACTCAGTAATCGGCGACAAGAAAGAAGCAGCATGGGGCAGTCAAATACGAACTTATGTATTACACCCGTATACGCTCGTGAAAGATCACAGGACTAATTACGAACGAGGCAGCGTGCAATCAATTCTTGACGGTGATATAAATGATTTCATTATGGAATATTTGAGACAGCGCGCAAAAGAGGTTAAGCCGAATGCGTAAAATTTTTATTGCTATATTAATTATGATAACTTGTGAGAGTTCGCAGGCATTTACTCCCGAACAGCCAATCATGAAATTAAATCAAGTAAGACCCGGCATGACCGGCCACGCTTTAACAGTTTTAAGAGGTCTAACTCCGGCAAAAATCCCCGTTAAAATAATTAGCATAATTCCTAAAACGCCGAATCGCAACGAAATATTAATAAAATTTTTAGGAGGCTATAAACTTGCTAAGGGCATGAGCGGCTCACCTGTATATATTCGCGGGAGAATTGCCGGAGCAGTTCGCAGCGGGTGGGCGAATTCAGATCAGACTCTAGCTACAATAACGCCTATTGAAGAAATGTGCGCAATTTTTGACGATAATTTGAATCAGAAAGAAAATTTTTTAGCCGGCGATTTAATTTTATCGGGAATGAATAAAAATTTTCTGCTTGAAAAATTTGCTGACTCTCTTGGCCTGAATTTGACTCAAGGAATTTCGCGCGCATCTCAAAATATAAATATAGATAATTCAAGACTCAAACCGGGCGACTCTGTATCTGTCTTGCTGGCATGGGGCGACGTTGATTTATCAGCTTCAGGGACAATCACAGCAACATCTAAAACCGGCGAATTTCTTGCGTTCGGTCATTCGTTTTTAAAGCGGGGCGGGGCGAATTATCCGGCGGCAAAGACTTTCATACATGAGACAGTGAACAGCTCATCATTCCCGTTTAAATTAACGACTCCGCTATCAATTAACGGCACTATAACTCATGATAGAGAATCAGGAATCGCGGGCAGATTTAATTATTTCGGTCATTCAATCGGTTGCGAGCTTGTATTTAACAATTTAGACACTGGAGAATCAAGCAATTATAAATTTAGAGTCGTAGCTGATGAGTTTTTGACTCCTTCATTGCTTAACGGGATTTATACGGGCTTAACTGAAGAGGCATGGGGGCGCAAAGGTCAAGGCACAATGTTAATAAATTTACGGATTGACGCAAAAAATGTTAATAACGGCTGGACTCGTCAAGATATATTTTTCTCCGGTGAAAATGTCTTAGCAAAGGCCTTTGAGCAGCCAGTAAAAATTATAGACGCTTTTATGACTCAGCCGTTCGCTGATATTATGCCGGTTGGATTTAGAATCACAGTCAATGCTACAGAATCCCCGCGCGCTTTGATAATTGAAGACGTTGACGCACCTAAAACCGCGAGTCCCGGCGATGAAGTTACAATAATTGTTACTTTGCGTGAGTGGCGAAAAGGTACATTCAGGCGTAAATTTATTTTGCGGATTCCTGAGTCGGCTTCCGGAGTCTGTGAAGTAGTAGTCAGAGGTGGAAATACTCAGCCTATGAGTCAACTTGCTGTAGAATCAGGCTATAAATCTATAAATAGTCTTGCAAGAATGTTAGACGAGTTAAAGGCAATCGACTCAAATAATGAGCTGTTTATTGAGCTTAACACTGACAAACTCGGCGAGTCATTAAAAAATGTATTAAGCGGGAAGAATAATTCTGACTTTTTGCCGGAAGAACAGGAATATTTAAGCGAGACTAAATCACGCCGAATTAAAGAAGGGACGTTAAAAATTTTAAGCTCTGAATATTTTATTGACGGCATGATGAAGAGAATTATACACGTGGAGAAGTGAGGCAATGAAAGCAAAATTTATTGTAATAGAAGGCATTGACGGGAGCGGTAAAAGCACTCAAGCCGCAAAAGTAGCTAAATGGCTGGAAAATTTCACGGGACTCAAAACTATATCGACATTTGAGCCGGGGGGCTGTGATACTTGCAAGAAATTGCGCGAGTTCATTTTATCGAGCAAAAATTTTAGTGTTATGTCAGAGTTATTATTATTTCTTGCTGATAGAGCCGAACACGTGAATAAAAAAATTTTGCCTGAACTCAAAGCGGGTCATAATGTAATTTGCGAGCGTTATAACGACTCGACTCTTGCTTATCAATCGGGCGGCCATAATGAGAATCTTTCACTAACAAAAAAATTAATAGACTCCTGCGAATTCCCCGAACCTGATATAAAAATTTTCCTTGATATTTCGCCGGAAATCGCTTTTAAACGAGTTCAGGAGCGCAAGAATCTTAATGATAAATTTGAGTCTGAAGGTCTAGAATTGATGACTCGAGTCGCAAATTTCTACAGGTCATGCAGTGAAAAGAAAAATTTTATTGTGATTAATTGCGATAATCTTTCAATAGAAGAGACTTTCAGAGCGATAATTACAGAACTGGAGGCAAAAATTTGAGTCCCATTCAGATAAAACGAGGAGGGGGCGAGCCTGCACCTTCACAGCCTAGAGTCGAATTTGGAAGCTCAAGCACAGGACATCACACTGAAGCGGCATCAAATATTTCTGCGTCGGGATTTTCTTTTGAGTCAGCAATGGAGGCCGCCGAGCTTGAAGACTTATTAGATCAGTTATACGAGCTTTCTGATAAATTATCAGTATTTCCGGGCGGTAGATTAATTGCTGAATATCGCTCAGTCCTGAATGAATTACTAAAGCGCGCAACAAAGGGACTTAGAATTAAACGCGATATGAGATGGCGCAAGACTGACAGGAAAATGTACGTAACAATCGAACGCGCAGAACAGGCAATGGACGAATTAGAAGAGGCATTCTTATATGAAGGAAATCGAACGAAGGCACTTGCTTTAATGGAGGAAATAAAAGGTTGTCTAATCTCGCTGTTAATGTAACATGGCAGAATATTTTAAACGAGTCAGATCCTCACTGCAGGGCAATAGC
>CAJOEQ010000185.1:751-3852 GCA_905233515.1 uncultured Synergistales bacterium | reverse complement strand
GGGGGATTGCGGGATGGCATTATATAAGCAATAAAATTTTTGTTGATTTACTCACTGAATAAACATGATATTATAATCGCAAAATTATCAAATGGGAGCGTGTTTCAAGTGTCCGACAATGGGCAGCAGGAAAAATTAAAAGCTATTCCGGCTATGGATATAATATTAAATTCTGACTGGGTTAAATCATGGCTTGAGTCACTTGGCCGAATCAGAGTCAAACGCATAATCAATCAGGAATTATCACTAACTAGACAGAAAATTTTACATGATGACGAGTTTATTTTTTCGTTCGACTCGTTTAAAGATTCTTGCTTGAGTTCGTTTGCTTATTCTCTGAGTCCCAGCTTGCAACGCGTTATTAATGCAGCAGGCGTTATAATTCATACAAATTTAGGGCGTTCGTTAATAGCTCATGAAGCAATTAAATCTATGTCAGAAATCGCTTCGAGTTATTCAAATTTAGAATATGACTTAAAAGCAGGTTCACGAGGTCAAAGAAATTCACACATTGAAGATTTATTATGCGCACTGACAGGAGCGGAGTCTGCACTCGTAGTAAATAATAACGCCGGGGCTGTCTTGCTGGCATTGAGCGCACTTGCAAAAAATTTTGATGTCATTGTCTCACGCGGTGAACTTGTAGAAATAGGCGGCTCGTTTAGGATTCCCGATATTATGCAGTTAAGCGGCGCAAATTTAATTGAGACTGGCACGACAAATCGCACTCATTTATTTGACTATGAACGCGCAATCACGGAAAATACAAGAATGCTTCTCAAAGTCCACCCGTCAAATTTCAGAATAGAAGGCTTTACAACAGCTCCAGAACGTAAAGAACTCGCTAAACTAGCACATGAGAAAAATTTAATTTTCATGGAAGATGCCGGCAGCGGTTTAATATTGAATCCTGAAATAATAAATCTTCCTGCAAATTGCGGCGAAATCAGCATTAAATCATGTCTCGAACAGGGCGCGGATCTCGTAACTTTTTCAGGCGATAAAATTTTAGGAGGGCCTCAAATAGGCGGCATTGTAGGCAAGAAAAAATTAATTGACTCTCTCAAGAAATACCCATTAGCGCGCGCATTAAGAGTCGATAAAGTTACTTTGGCAGGCTTTGAGTCAACTATGAGACTTTATTCACGCGGTTTATATGATGAGATTCCTACTTTAAAAATGTTGCGCTTGAGTCCTGAAGTCCTGAAATCAAGAGCTGATTTATTAGCTGAAAAGTTATCACAGAAAATTAACGCAGATATTCACGTCATAGAGATAGAAGACGCGGCGGGGGGCGGTTCATGTCCTGAAATAAAATTATCGGGCTATGGAGTCGCTATTAAACACAAAAATTTTTCAGCCGGTTATATTCAGAAATTATTACGAGGTTTAGAGATTCCGATTTTGTGCGGAGCTCGTGATGATGAGATTGTTTTACACGTCAGGACTTTGCAGGAAGGCGACGACGAAATAATTATTAAATCGCTTGAAGGTGTAATAAATGTCTGAAATCTCGTTAGTAATCGGCACTGCAGGCCATATAGATCACGGAAAAACGGCATTAATTAACGCATTGACCGGCATAAATTGTGATAGATTGCTCGAAGAAAAGCGGCGCGGAATCACTATAGAATTAGGCTTTGCACCGTTGAAATTAGACGATGGCCGAATAATAAGCGTTATAGATGTGCCAGGACATGAAAAATTTATCCGTCAAATGGTAGCCGGAGCTTCGGGAATTGATGCGGCTTTGCTTGTTGTTGCTGCTGATGAAAGCATTATGCCTCAGACTCGCGAACATTTAGCAATCATGGAATTATTAGGAGTTCACGAGGGATTAATCGCAGTTACTAAGATTGACAGGATTCAGGACGAGCCCGGACTCTTAGATTTAGTAATTGATGACGTGAAAGAATTTGCGCGCGGGACTTTCTTAGAGAATAAAGCGATTATACCAGTCTCAAGCATTACAGGTGAAAATTTAGATTTATTGCGTAATGAGATAAAATCTTTAATTGACCGCGTAAAAGTCAGGCCAAGAAGCGGGGCTTTTTTCCTGCCAGTTGATAGAGCATTTGTTATATCAGGATTCGGAACTGTCATAACTGGTACAGCTTATCACGGAACAGCAAGGCCGGGCGACAAAATAGAAGTATTACCCTCAGGACGTGAAGGCCGTATAAGGACTCTTCAAGTTCACAGTCAGAGCGTTAATGAAGCCTTTGCAGGTCAACGAGTCGCGGCAAATTTAGCAGGAATTGACATAGACGAAATTACTCGCGGTGATGTTGTCTGTCAAAAAGGTATATTTAAATCTACAAAATGTTTTGAGGCGATTATAAAAATTTTAGATTCAGTAAAAGAGTCTCTAAAGCACTGGCAGCGCGTTCACATTTGTACAGGAACTTCTGAAGTATTAGCGCGAGTATCTTTATTGAATGCTAAACAAATCGCCCCCGGAGAATCTCAACCCGTGCAATTAGTTCTTGAAGAGCCTATTGTCTGCACAGCTGGGCAGCGATTTATAATGCGTTTTTACAGCCCGTTAATAACAATAGGAGGCGGAGAAATAATCTTCCCATATTCTTATAAGCCGAGAGGAGCAGCAAGCCGCGCGAAAATTTTAGACCGCATAAATAATTTAATTGACTCAAAAAATGACCCCGCAAAGAGACTCGAATATTTAATAAATGAGTCCGGAAATCTTGATAAATCACAGTCAGTGCAAATGATTCAAGATACTCCCGAAAATGTCGAGAAACTCGCGGAAAAATTAATTGACTCCGGGCAAATAATCGAGCTTGATAATAATTATTTATCGTTGAAATATTGCAGTGAGCTTTTAGACTCATTAGTGAAAGTTGTTAAAGACTATCACAAGCAATTTACTTCAGAGTCCGGCATTCCCTTAGAGAGTCTAAATTTCCCACGTGCATTAATAAATCTCGCTATTAACAAAAATTTAATCATTCAAGAAAATAATAAATTGAGACTTCCTGATTTTGTGCCGGAAAATGATGAGACTTTCACGCGCAATAAAGAATTAATCAAGAAAATTTGCATGGCTCATAAATGGCAGTTAATAACGCTTGACGAGTTAA
>CAJOEQ010000185.1:0-694 GCA_905233515.1 uncultured Synergistales bacterium | reverse complement strand
GTTATATTTTGATTGCTGATTTAGAGCGCGAATTAAGAGAAATAATAAAAACTTTCGGAGATAAATTTACTCTTGCACAAGTAAGAGACTCAACAGGAAGCACAAGAAAATTTATTTTGCCTATTCTTGAATATTTTGACTCAAAAGGTTTTACACGCAGGGCGGGTGATTATCGTGTCTTGCTGTGATAATAGCCAACTCGGCAAAAAGAGACTCACGGAATTATCACATTCAAGTGGGTGAGCGGCAAAAATAGGTCCGGCGGATCTTCAAAAAGTTTTGTCAGGCATTCCCAGAATTTACGGTGATAGGATTCTTGCATCATGGGACGGCAGCGAGGACGCGGCAGTTTTTGAACTTGACTCTAACCGGCTCGGCATTCTCACGATAGATTTTATTACACCTGTTGTAGATGACGCTTTCACATGGGGACAAATTGCGGCGGCAAATTCAATCAGTGATATTTTTGCTATGGGGGGCCGTCCAATTGTCGCGTTAAATGTCGTTTGCTTCCCGACTAAATATTTAGAGCTTGAAGTATTGAGCAAAATTTTAGAAGGCGGCTTTGAACGTGTCAGGGCGGCAAATGCTTTCTTAGTGGGCGGTCATAGCGTTCAAGATGATGAGCCTAAATATGGACTCGTTGTTTATGGAGAAGTCGAGAAAAATAAATTATGGCGCACAGTCGGAGCAA
>CAJOEQ010000184.1 GCA_905233515.1 uncultured Synergistales bacterium | reverse complement strand
ATTCCATTTTGCGCGCTCCGGTGAAGTGTTAGACGAGGTAGCAAGAAGACTCAAGAAAATGAGCGATCTATTAAAATAATTCATGAGTGTTTTAATTGCTATGAGCGGGGGTGTTGATAGCAGCGTCTCCGCTTATTTAATTCGCGAAAAATATAAAATTTGCAAGGGTGCGACGATGCTTTTATTCTTAAATGAGGCATTAGGAATCTCTGCAAAACATCCCTGCTGTTCATTTGAGAATATTTCAGACGCACGGAAAATTTGTGAAATTCTGGGAATTCAACACGAAGTAATTAATTATATGGGAGATTTTGAAGAAAGAGTCATCAAGAAATTTGTTCATGTCTACGAGTCAGGAGGCACGCCTAATCCCTGTATAGATTGCAATAGATTCATGAAATTTGACTCACTGTTGAAGCACGCTGAAATTTCAGGACTTGAGAGAATAGCGACCGGTCATTATGCAAGAATAACGCGTGATAGTTCAGGCCGGTATTTATTGAGCAAAGCAAAAGATTTAGCAAGAGATCAAAGCTATGTATTATATATGCTTTCACAGGAAAAACTCGCAAAAATTGACTTCCCATTAGGGGACATGACAAAACCTGAAGTAAGAGAGTTAGCAGAGTCGTTAAATTTCGTGAACGCTCGAAAACATGACTCACAAGATATTTGCTTTGTGCCTGATAATGATTATGCGGGATTTATTGAGAATTATACAGGGAAGATTTACAAGCCCGGAAATTTCATAAACGAATCCGGCCAAGTGCTGGGCACTCATAAAGGCATAATAAATTATACAGTCGGACAAAGAAGGGGACTCGGAGTCCCTGCAAAATCACGGCTTTACGTTGCAAATATAGATATTGAGTCAAATAATATAGTTCTTGCTGAAGAGGGCTCAAAAATTTTACAGGTTCGCGGAGTAATAGCTGATAACGCAAATTTAATAGCACTTGACTCGTTAAAAAATTTAAATGCTCGTGTGAAATTGCGTTACAGACAAAAGGAAATCCCCGCGATCATAAATCAAGAGAATAATAAATTAATCATTGAGTTTACAGAGCCTCAAACAGCCCCTGCAATCGGTCAAGCGGCAGTAATTTATGACGGTGATATAGTAATCGGAGGCGGGACTATTTCGCAAATAATTCACTCGTAAAGATTTCTTAAATATTTAGCGAACATATAATCATACATGCTGCGAAATTTTTTAACGCGCTCGAAATTATCAAGAATTGCCGGTAATCTGCGCTCATATTCAGCCGGTGTGCATTGCTTTAAAACTTTCTCGATATTTTGAGCGTCATTTACTGAAATATTTATAATGCCGTCGGGATTAAAGAATTCATGTATTTTAGTTGCGCCTAAATAAATGGGTATAGTCTCAGCAGCAAAACAATTTGTAATTTTTTCAGTGAAGAAATACGGCGTTATGTCATTCTCGATTATTATAGAATATCTATATTTTTCGAGCGTCCTTTCAGGTGGAATTAATGAACCTTTTTCGCCCGTGTCAAAAGTCCCATAAGCGTCCGCAAGTTTTTGATCTCTGCACTTGAAAGCTAGAGCCTTACGCAATAAATGTAACTCGCAAGATTTCTTATGAGATGAGAGAATCGAAATATTTTTATCTTTGCGCAAATAATTATCTCGTGAAAGTTTAATATTTCTGTCGATTTCACCGTACCAGTAATTAGCGCAGAACGGGACTAAACGGGCATTATTAATTGTCTCAAGAATATCAATATCAAACGTGAATAATAAATCAAATTCATTCTCAAAGTATTTTTTTTCGCGTAAATATTTCTTGTAACATTTAGGCTTAATGGCTCGTGATTCGTTCAAGAAAGCGAATCTTTTATCAGGATTTCCGACAAGATTAAATGCCTCATAGTGGCTGTAAAAATGAGTCTTCAGCGCAAAATTATATCTGTCCCAGAAAATATATTCCGGCTGTCTTGTTGCATAAGGATTGTGAGAAATTTCGCGGTCTGACATGAAAAAGACGTGTAATTTTTGCCCGTGTGAGTTATAAATTTCCGGCTCTTCGGGATTAATAGGACTCCGGCGATTATAATACGGCGTGAAATATAAAAATTTTCTCGTGAACTTCTCAATTTCTGATACAAGCGACAAATTAAATTACTCCTTTATATAAATAAAAGCACCTCCGGAAAATTTTACATAATCCGAAGATGCCTGCGATTTTCATAAATTTTTTAGCCCATAGAGTCCCACGTCTGAGCTTCTTCGATTGCGTCCGCACCTGTCAAATATAATTCTTTAGGTACTCCTGCGACTACGATTCCGGATTTGGGATCTACATAGTAATTTTTAGCGTCAAGTTCGGGGTCTTCGCCTATAACTGTTCCGTCGGGGATAATATTATGACCGTCTATAATTGCGCGTTTGATTCTGCAATTTTTGCCGATTACTACATCATGGCCGATAATACTTTGCTCGACGACGCTCCCAGCCTGAACGAGACAATTTCTAGCAAGGACTGAATTAGACACGTCCGCGCCGAAAATCCTGCTGCCTTCAGATAACATGACTCGATTGATATTACACGGGTGGCCGCTGTCAGGATAACAATATGAAGGCGGATCTCCATAAGAAACCGTGCGAATCGGCCACATGGGATTATATAACGTCATTTCTGACTCGTGGCCTATTAGTTCCATATGTGCCTGCCAGTAAGCATAAAGAGTTCCTACATCGCGCCAATAGGGTTTATCAGTTCTCCACTGATGGATTAATTCTGTCTCTGCTGACGGGTGAGGCAATACATTTGTTGAGAAGTCATAAGCGCAGACTTTCATACCATGAGCAACGAGATCGGGTATAATATCTTTTCCAAAATCGTGGCTTGTTTCTTCCTTCATTGCGTCGGCATTGAGTGAATCTTCAAGGACTTTGCGCTCAAAAACGTAATTGCCCATTGAGACATAACTAAATCCGGGCTTATCGGGAATTTCCGGCGGCTCCTTCGGTTTCTCCATGAATTCGAGAATGGAATTGATTAGCCTCTTCAACTGGTACGACATTTGCAGCAATTGTTACATCTGCATGCTGTGCCATATGCCACGCGATCATTTGATCGACATCCATTTTGTAAATGTGATCTGCGGCAAAAATACAAACTCTGTCAGCACGATAACGAGTTATCATGTGTAAAGCCTGATATACTGCGTCTGCTGTGCCTTGGAACCAGTGTTCACCGCTCCACATTTGCGCCGGTACTGTAGTTACGAAGAAATCTCGACCCCTCATTGCTCCGCCGAACTGCCAGCCACGTTCGATATGTTCGCTTAGTGATTGGCTCTTAAACTGAGTCAGAACATAAATCGAATAGATCCCGCTGTTAATTAAATTGGAGAGTGCAAAATCAATGATACGATACTTTGCGGCGAAGTAAACTGCAGGCTTTGCGCGATAACGTGTAAGCGGCAT
>CAJOEQ010000183.1 GCA_905233515.1 uncultured Synergistales bacterium | reverse complement strand
ATAAATTATTTAGTCGCTTCAGGAGGTGCGCAGATTGTAATAAATAATAAAGAGATTCACTCGCAATATTTCCCTGATGAGCATTTAAATAATTTTCGTGAAGTCGCTGCTAAATTCCCGGAAATCACGGCATGTGTCGACGAGAAATATTTATATACTGCTGGAGCATTTGACTTATTTCGCGAATATTTTAATAATCAGGCCGGTTATAATTGCATAAGACCTTTACACGAAATGAAACGCGCTATAATGTGTTATATCATGATGAATCACGAGAAATTAAATAATAATCACGGGTTATTTTTTTCGCCGCCTGAGAATACAAGACTCGAATTAATGCACGGTTTCACGGAGTCAAGGCATTCAAGCTCTACTAAATGGGACGGAATAAAAAAATTAATCGCTCATGAGGGCGCAAATCTCGACGACGTTATAACATTCGGGGACGGGCCGAATGATTCGGAAATGCTGCGAAATGCTAAAATCGGCGTTGCAGTCGGGCGGGCTTCTCAGGAAGTTAAAAATTTTGCCAGTTATGTGTGTGAAGACATTGACGACGGCGGAATCTTGAAAGCGTGTAAACATTTAGGATTAATATAATAAATAAAGCCTCCGCAGTAACCGTTTGATGAGAGTTCTGACCCGTTCCTAAAAGACTAAATGTCTGCGGCGATGTGCCGAAATAGTTGCGAGTGTTGGCTCAGAACAAAATCACCTTAACGCGTAACCGCAGGGGCATGTGATAAATTATAGCAGGTTTTGAAAAATTTTTACGAGAGGTTTTGCACAAATTATGACGAAAATTTTTAAGCGAGTATTAATTATATTTATTATATTGCTTAATTCATGTGCTGCCAGTGCTTTAACGAGGGCGGAATTTCTTGCTGGATTGCTTAAATCGCGCGGCATTGACTGGAGCGAGTCAAAAGAATTTGCTAATAATAACGGTGCTCATTTCATGCTGCGAACAGGATATATTACGGATCAAGTCAATAATTTAACAGGAAATATTACACGTCGTGAGGCTCTGCGCTGGGTCATTCAGAGTCTCGGATTATCTTTTGAGGCTGATTTATTGAACGATTACCCGACCGGCTTTAAAGATTCGGGCAAATTAAATAATTTTGAGCGCGGCTGCTTAGTCATTGCTGTGAATATGACTCCGGCAATTATAGCTAAATCTGAAAATTTCAGGGGCAATGAAGCACTATCAAATAAGGACGCTGAAATAATTTTATCGCGAGTGAAAGAAGCAAGCTCAAATTTAAGACTCGATATAATTCGCAATCCGTTAAAGGGCTTGAGAGTCTTTATTCACAGAGAAGGAGTCCCGACTGGAGTCCCCGGCTGGCGAGTCTATGCTGATAATTTGAGCGATAAATCAATTGCTGAAAGTTTAAAGAAATCTTTTAGATCACACGGCTTTGACATGAAAAGCGCGAAATCAAACGGGTTATATTTATTGCGCAGTGAGAGACTCGAAGATTATAATCAAGTCCGCAAATTAGTTAATTTAATTAAATCGCGCGGCTTAAAATCTCGTGTACTTCCCTCAATGAGTAATCCAAATATGAACATTGCGCCGCGATTCTGGGTGATGATGACTATAGATCCAACTTACTGGAAAATTTCGCCTGTATTCTCTCAGAATGGCCCTAAAGAATTATGGACTCTTTCACAAATTGCGAGACATAACAAGGCAAAAGCTGCTATAAATGCCGGTTTCTTTGCTGTAACGACTATAGGGCATGGATTCCCGATCGGTGCGTTAAAAGTCAACAACGAATTAATTAATAATCCATATGAAGGGCGGGGCTGTCTTGGCTGGAATGATGACGACGAGGCAATTTTTTCTGTAGCTTCTCAAGAGGCCGCTTACTGGGTAGACATGGAAAATATTATTCAAGCAGGGCCGTTAATTCTTGATGAGGGAGTGCCTGTTTATAATTCTAATAATGAAGGATTTAATAATTCTTTAATTTCAGTGAGGCATCCGAGATCTGCAATCGGTCTTAATCAAGACGGTCAATGGGTTTTCATGGTAGTAGACGGGCGTAACGGCTAGCGGAACTTGCTGATATAATGCGCTCTCAAAATGTTTTATACGCTTTAAATCTTGACGGCGGCGGATCAAGCGAGATAATAATCAACGGGAAGATTTATAATTCAATATCTGAAGGCAAAGAAAGAATTATAAGTTATGCGCTCGGAGTTATAGCACTTGAATAAAAATGTGTTAGAATATCTTGATTAAAGATTAAAGAAATTTATAATTATAATTATATTTTTACGAAAGGCTGTGTGCTTTACACATGAAAAAATTTTCAGCATTTGCGCTGATTCTTGCGTTAGTAGTTGCTCTTAGTTCGCCCGTTTTTGCGTGGGATGTCGCCAAACAAAAGACTCTCGGACAGGACAAAAACAAAATGACTTGGTATTTACTCGATTACGGCAAAGATGAGAACGGGACTTTATACGCTGTCTCAAGGAAATATTACACTAATCCTACAGTCAAAAATGAAACTATTGAGCTTTTAATGTCAAAATTCGGTCTTTCTCCTGAAGTTGCCGGAAGTCTTTATTTCACTGAATACGGCTATGAATACACGGAAGACGGCAAAAAATTCGCTATGACATATTTACGTCATTATGACATGTTAGGCAATGAGATTCACGGCACAGTTTACGACGGAAGCACTGAGGCAAATCAGAAAACTTTTGCGCCAATTCCTGCCGGGTCAACTCCTGCGAAGGGTGCAGCTTATGCAATGGGTAAGACTCCCGCTCCTGATAAACCTGCAGCAAAGAGAAGCAGCACAGTACCAACAAAAAGAGTCGTACGTCCTAAGAAGCAATAATTTATTTAAGCTAAAAAATTTCTTGACTCTCTCGTTTAAAAGCGAGGGAGTTTTTATTATTTCTGATTCAGGAATTTATAAGCATATCCCGCCGCAAATTTAAAAGTATTCTTGCGTATATTATTGCTTATGTGAGAAGAAAAAATTTTTATGACATTTTTTATGTCAGTATTTGTGATTTGAGCTAATAAAATAGTCTCGTCGTGATTAAAATTTTTTGTCTGACAAAATCTAATTATATCCGGAGCAATTCCCCAGATTCTAAGCCAATTCCATATAAAACGCCAATTTGACGCCTCAGAAGGCACGTTAATATCACATAATAATTTCATGTTCCAGTATAAATTAGCTAGTAATTCATTATCGGGCTGATATAGCGGCAAATATTTTAATATAAATCTTGACCATTTGAAGGCCGTTAAAATTTTGTCATATGCTTTTCTCAAGTCTAGCATGTCATCATTTAAGTCAATATCTTCAATATTATAATTTTTCCCTTTTTGTTTGCGTCTTAGTGAGAAGTTACCCCAGCAAAACGGCTCTGTGTCGCCTCCAAATGAATTTTTGCCTATTGCCGGAGCTGTTGCTGTGATTATGCCGTGATTCTTAAGAAATAATTTAGTCCAAATTGTAGACTCGCTGTATAATTTGCGAAATAATATGATTCCTGATGATTCAATAAAATAATCACTCGGCAATTAATAAGCCCCTTTTTTGCTGAGTACTGCATAAGCCGTCTTCATTAAGATTACTATATCGAGCCATAATGACCAGTTGCGAATATAATATAAATTCATTTCGCGCCGTATATCCCTGTCTATATCGCTCCGTCCGCTGACCTGCCATAAACCTGTTAATCCCGGCTTGACTGTGTAAATTTTCCTTGCAATATAATCTCCATAAGCTAAATTAACATCGCTTTGAATTAACGGACGTGGGCCGACAAGACTCATTTCACCTTTTAGGACATTGAATAATTGCGGCAGTTCGTCAATACTTGTTTTGCGTAATTTCACGCCTATTTTTGTGAGTCTCGGGTCATGCTTGAGTTTTATTCCCTTTTCGTAGTCGTGTAGAATTTCTTTATCCTGAAATAAAATTTTTGTGCGTTCGTCCGCATCGGTGTACATTGTGCGAAATTTATAGACTTTGAAGTGTTGAGTCTTCCAGCCGACTCTATCTTGAATGAATAACGCCGGGCCGCCGTCTTCATGTTTTATTTTATATGCTGCCCAAATCATAAACGGCGAAAAAATTATCAGTGCTATTACTGCGCCTGTATAGTCCATTATGCTTTTGATAAATCTATTGAACGGGTTTAAGAGTCCTTGTGAGGCTGATATAACGGGCATTCCGTCAACGTCTCGAATCGAGGCCGAAAAAGTAGTTAGCATATACATATCAGGAATATAATGGACTTGTCGGACGTGAAATTCTACCATGTCTAAAATGTGAGTTAATAATTTTCTTGACGCTGTAGAGATTGCGACTGCTGCCTCGTCGATTCTGTATTGTGAATAAATTTTTTCGAAATCTTCGAGTCTTCCTAAAACTTTAAAGCCTGCTATATTTTGCCCTAATTTTCGCGGGTCATCATCAAGAAAGCCGATTACTTTGCAGGAAGTGAAGGGGTGTGATGTTATAGTTTCTGCAAAAATTTCACCGGTTCGGCCTGCTCCCAGAATTATAATATTTGTAGAGAGAATCCCCGCAGCAAATAAAATCCTTCTGAAAATATAACGCGCTAATAAGCACAAAGGCACGAATATAATAATGCTTGCTGAAATCATGAATCTTGAAATCTCGAATCTTTGTGAGTAAAGATATAAAGCTATTACCATAATTACAAGCACTGAAGATTTTAGAATCGCCTTGAGTTCGTCCCATACAATCCAGTTTTTGAAGTCATATAACGAGTTAAAATAAAACACGGCCAAGACGGTACCAGTAAAAAACGCCCTGACTTCGAAATTGAAACCGGGCATATTCTTTTGTGAGAAATAAAGATATATAATCAGCGAGAAACTCAGCCAGTATAAAAGAGTGTCTATTATTGCTTGAGTAAATGCTAATAAAGTCCTGATTATTCCCGAATGATTCTGATTATCCATGACATTTTTTAATGATTACAAGTTTATATTATTAAATATAATAACACCCACGAGACACTATATTTTTTGCGGCCTTGAATCATTCATGTCAACCCCTTTTTTAGTGATTTTTATTTTATTTAAGAGTGATTATATCATTAAATTACTTGCTATAATGAATTAATTTATTTTTTCCCGTGAGAATTTATCAATGCAGTGATTTATTTTTGCTTTCAAGTTATATTCATGT
>CAJOEQ010000182.1:3190-5628 GCA_905233515.1 uncultured Synergistales bacterium | reverse complement strand
GAGTCAATTATCAGGAATTGAACTCGGAAAACCTGAGACTTTCAACGGACAATTAAAGCCGATTTTAAGCAATGTTCATATTTTCGGAGTTAATTTATATGAGGCAGGACTCGGCGGAAAAATTGAGTCTATTTTCCGTGATGAGATTTCTGGAGTCGGAGCAGTAAGAAACACTCTCAAGAAATATTTATATAAATAACAAATAATGCCGGTTGAGTCATTCCAAGCCGGCTAATTTCTTATCAAGACTTATTTTTACTATCAGCATTTGAATAACTTGTGATAAAAACATAGCTATCCAAATCCCCCAGTGTCCTAGACCTAATAATATCGCTAATATCAAATTCGCAGGAGGCTGGAAAATTGTTACACCTATTACTGCCGCTTTTAAGGGTGATGACATGTCGCCGATTCCACGTAAACAGCCGTTGAGAATTATTTTACACGTTTGAATCGGAGAAATTACCGCAATTATAGCGCATACAAATATACCAGCTTTTATAAAATTATGGTCATCACTGAATAACGCAAAATAATATTTACTCGTCAAGATCATCACAGCCGACATCAAGAGCGCGAATACTAAGCCAGTTTTTGATATTTGCCTGCTGTAAAATTTTATCTCGTTTAAATTTTTTGCTCCGTAACTCTTCCCGACAAGTGCTATAGCTGCAGTCTGAAATCCTGATCCAAGCGCAAAATTTATATTCATTAAGTGCATCCCTATAGAGTAAATTGACATGTCATAAGATCCAATCCTCGCAGTAATTATACTCGCTGCTAGAAATCCTGAACGAGTCAAAATATTTTCGCCCGCTGCTTTCAGCCATTTATCATAAATTTCACTCAAAATTTGACGGGATAATCTGATTCTTGACTTGATCATATACAGGAAATTCACATATAATTTTTTATGACACGCAAATATTAAGCACACAATCAAGGCCGCAAAATTCCCTAAAACTGTAGCAAGAGCAGCACCCGCAATTTTTAGCGCAGGAAAACCTAAATTGCCGTTTATCAGCAAATAATTAAATATTATATTCACTCCGCATGAAATCAAATTAGAGATCATCGTTATTCTTGTCTGACCGCAGCCCCTCAAAGCAGCGTTTATCGTTAAATACAGCAAATTAAATATTAATCCGCCGATCACAATTCTGAAATATAATATCGAATCATTCAACGTGTCAGGCTGTCCACTGCATAAAAGCATTATAGGTCGTGCAAATATAACACAAATTGTGCTGATAATTACGCCTGCAATCAGAGTTATATTTAATCCGTAAAATAAAACACTGTTCGCGCCGTCCCTGTCTTCAGCTCCTAAATAATTAGCAGTAAGAACGCTCACAACTATATTTACAGCAAAGAACACACACATTATAAATAAACGCGGCTGATTCGTAACGCTAATAGCAGAAATTGCAGCAAGTCCCATGCTTGAAACCATTTGAGAATCTATTATACTTGCAAGCGTATTAGCTAATTCTTCAAACATTGCGGGGACTCCAATTTTCAGAATCTCCCGGGTTTGTTCAGTCATGAATTATTCCGCCCAGCCTATAACCCGCTAAATAAATAGAGTCATCTTCTGTATATGCAAAGCGATTTATCACGATAATTTTTGCGTCTTTATATCCAAGCAAGCGCGAATATTTTTCTTGTAAAATCTGCTCATCACGATAAATAAATCTGTCAAAATTTTCCTGCTCGCTCTCGTCATGTTCAGATAATAAAATCTCGTGAGTCATAAATTTTCTATATTCTTGCGATTCATTAAAGCAGTGAATCTCGTAAAATTTTTCGTCGTCAAATTTTCCGCCGCTGCCTAATATCACGCAATTATTATCGAGCTTATACGAATCAAATAAAATTTTCCCGTCCGAATATGCAAGTATATAGCCATTACTCGGCAATTTATTAATATCAAACATTTTCTCACTCACTCACTCACTTTTTAGCAAATTTTTGCATGCCTCAGAAAGTCCATATAAATATTTTTCGAGTATTTCGCCCTTGTCAAAATGAGTCCCTGCAAGCTCCGAAATCGTAATAAATGCGTTCTCATCAAAAAATTTCTTGTAAAACTCTTCAGCGTCTAACCGTCCGAAATATTCAGCTGTCATCTTGATATAATCGTCATTGAGCAAACGCAATAAATATTTGCCAAATTTAGAATCTGACTCGATAAATAAATTTTCTTTTGCTGCCTTACTTTTAGCAATACTTCTATAATAAATATCTCGTGAAGGAGACGCAAAAATTTCTCCAAAGCCTGACTCATTATATTCGCCGATAAATGCACTTTTCAACGGAGCTATATTTATTTCTTTGTTGTCTTTGCGCTTTATTCTAAAAATTGATCCGGCTGACATCCCATATTCAACGGGGTAAAATTCGTCCCATCTCTCGCAAAATCTAACAACTTGCACGGA
>CAJOEQ010000182.1:0-3156 GCA_905233515.1 uncultured Synergistales bacterium | reverse complement strand
TCGTTAATTAAAGCCTCTTGAGTGTCATAATAGACTCCCTCAAAATTTTTAATGACTAAAGGCGACATAATTTCAAGCGTGAATTCTTGAACGTTTTGCGGAGTTTGCTCTAATTCCTCAAGTGATTCAATAGTCAAATATGCACGTCCAAAGCCTATATTATTAAAGCTCCCGACCGAAATATAACCGTCCTGAATTAAATAATCATAAATTTTTCGCAGAGTCTCAGAGTCAGCCTCAATAAAGCCCCTGAAAATTTGCCCGCTCGAAATTGCTTGATAATCAGAAATTTTTTCTCCTTCATCTGAAATAATGCCGCGTTTGAGTTCAAGAGAGACTGCTTTAATCTCGCAATTATTAATATCAGCCGCCCATAAATTTCCTAGAGCCTTTGTCTGTGAGTTATCGCCTTCACGCCGTCCGAGTGAAATTTTATCGCGTAATTGAGTCTCATCTATCTTCAAAACTGTAAAACTTGCAGGAACAGGAAAGCCGCGTTTATTCTCGACTTCAGGATAAGCACACGAAAATTTTATATTTAAGCCTGAAAATTTATCACCTAAAGCACGCAAAATTTCATAACCGGGAATATATTGCAAACTCGTTGAATTAGTATCCAGCTGATTAGTTATGCAAGTATCTGACAGGAGATTTAATTTATAATTTATTCGCGAATATTTGCGTTTATCTTCCCATTTTATAATTTGCGCGTTGACTCTGGGTCTCTCATATTGCCAGATAATTTCTGACTCTATTCGGCTGGGCTTGTCAGTATCAAAACGAGTAAATTTTTTAACGCACTCGGCAAAATCATCGTGAAATTTATCATCAAGCGTAAAATACTGCTCAAAAATTAGTCCCCTGTTGAGCATTCTTACTCCGACTTCAACACCGTTAATATATCTTGATTCAATGTGCGTAAATTTTCCAAGAACATTTTGCGGGAATCTTATAAAATTTTTCTTGCTGGACTCGATCGCATTCACAAAGCTATTAACATCAGCTATTAAAGCATTATCGAGAACTAACGAGTCAAAAATTGCCTTGACTCTTTCAGGCTTAAAAATTTTTTGCGCAATCTCGTATAATCTTATTCTTATAAACCACGCTGGCAAATATGGCAGTCCGTGCTCATCGTAAAAGACATCTTCATTTAATAGCGCGTTATAAGATTTTGCCGAGACTGGATTACATGATTCTAATAATTCGATTCTGAGTAAAGACATTTTTTTATCCCCTCGTTGTTAGTTCGAGTGCGTCGTACCATGCAGCATATAAACCTTCACGATTTTGCACGGATAAATAAGGCTTGCCGAGCACATCAAGATTTCTGCCGAAAAGCTCTCTATATTTCAACAGCAATAAATTTATCATTTCAGGATTCAATAAATATGCGTCTCTGAATTCTTTACGTATTGAGTCAGATTTTATATTTTTAGAGAATATGCGCATGTATTTTTTCAATTTGCCGTAATAATTCGGATAATCTTTTCTTGCTTCGTCGAAACAATAAGGCCGTAAACAAAGATTTATAGAGCTTGAAATTTTGTAGCTTGACTCCCTTTCTGAGTCAACGTCGTTAATATATTTATCATTATTTATTTGGAAGTCTACCCAGTTCCCCGGCCTGCCGTTGATTAAATTTTCGTTTTCCTTTGCTTCTTTCTTAGCAATTTCGCAGCATTGTTCGGCGAGTCTCAGGCCAAGCCCAAAATCTTTTATTCCAGTTGTATAACCTATTCCGGCGCAGACAGTTAAATAAATTTCGCCCGTTTTCTCGTCATTCCATAGGGGGGAGCGTGATATTTCCTTCACAAAAATTTCTACAAGATCCATAGCGTAATCAGCATGACAAATGAGATTTATATCGTCGCCGCCTACGTGAAGTTCGTAATAATTCTCGATAAAATTTCGTCCGTCATGCCTCATTTTATCCTGTAAATATTTTTTTGTGATAGAGAGTGCTGAGCTAATTTTTTGCGCGATATTTTCGGAGATTCGGCGTTTTGCCATTATTTCAGATAGATAATTATCTTTTGACGATAATATTTGCGCTATAGTTAGTCCCATGTTATTGCCGTCAATGTGAATAAATGCCTGCTTATCGATATTAAGATTATTGCTAGAGTCTGATTTATTCTCGATGGGAGCGCGCCGAAATAATGATTTTCTCGAAATTGCCTCACCTGTGATTTTGTCGAATCCAGCAGCAGGAAAAGCTAAAATTTTTTCTTTTCTCACAATTGGCAGAGCTCCAAACGGTGCAGAGAACGGCGAAGAGTTTTTTACGCGGTCTAATTCCTCGTAAAGGTGATCCCAGTCATTATTCATTTTTTCGGTCTTCTCGGTAAAAGCTGAGGCCACTTGCAAAGAATAAGTATTCTCAATGATATATCTATTAATAATACGTGTTACAGCTTGACAGATTCGCCCTGTACGATAAAGAACAAAAGCATTTCCTGCGCCCATTTCCATAACTTGAGCTTTAATATTTTCGTCTTGAAAGTAAGGCACGTTATCTGACTCGCATTCAATACAATATTCATTAGGATTTAAAATTTTCCCCATTGCGTAAGATATTGCATTCTGTAAAATAGTGTGTATCACATAGCCCGCGCCGATTATGTCCTGATTATTACTGCTCTCAAATATATAATTCTGTATTGCCCGAATATCATAAGCGCAAATAACTTCTTTATCTAATAAATTATTTTTCATGATTTGAAGTGCTCATACTCTCTGAACTGGACGAAATCAAAATAAGCTGTCTTTGTTAATGTTCCGTCGGGATTCTTTTGCTCTATAGTTTTACGTTCTGAGCATGTGATAACGACTTTAATTCCTGCGTTTAAGAGACCTTCTATAAGCTGAAAAGTTAGAGAAAATTCACCTGCTACCATGCAAACAGCCGGCTTCATTGCTATAATTTTGCTGATAGTTTCGCGTGCTAATCGTGAAATATCTTCATTTGTGTAATTAGCTTCTATATATGGAAAAGGATAATCAACTATTTCACCGTAAATGCTTGCTGCATCGATTAATTTTTGCTGCCACATACTTGATTTATGATTTGTTACGTTCAGAAACATTTTTATAATTTCTCCGCTGCTATAAAATTTTTATAATTATAGCGTACAAAGCAAATAGGGACAAAGC
>CAJOEQ010000181.1 GCA_905233515.1 uncultured Synergistales bacterium | reverse complement strand
CGTCCCTCTGGGTAATGCCGGAGGGAAATTTTTTTGTGAGTATTATAATTTTACAGCTGCAAATTTTTTAGTATGATATATTTATTACTTAAGCACGCATTAAAGCAAGAAAATTTTTCACGAGTTCAGAGCCATTTTACAGCTACATTTACAGCTACAAAAAGTTTAAATTTTCCTAGTCATAGCAATGATTTATAAAGCAAAAAATTTTTGTTGATATTTATTTTTTGAGCGCAATATTTTTATTTTATCTGTATAATTATTTCGTGAATAAAATTTTTTAATAGGAGTGATTTATTTATGATTTACTCATTTGAATTAAACGAAGAAGAAACAAAAATTGTTGAAGATTACGCTAAAAGAATCGGGCAAAGTGTTGGACAAGCAGCAAAAGAATGCTTACTCGATGAGATTGATTTAGCAAAACAGGCCGATGAAGCATGGGCAGAATATGAAGAAAATCCAATAACTTATAGGCTAGTTGCAGTCCCAGTAGAGAGCGAATAAATTAATGCGATATAGCGTAGAATTAACGGATAAAGCCAGAAAATTACTTGATAAAATGGACTCGCAAGTTTCTCGGCGTATTAGAAAATGGATTAATGATAATCTTGAGGGCTGCGAGAATCCTAGACTATACGGCAAAGCATTAACGGGCAATCTAAAAGGTTATTGGCGTTATGAGACTGGCGATTATAGAATAGTTGCTGATATTCGAGACAATAAATTAATTATTCTTATTACTAAAGTCGGACATCGGCGAGAAATTTATCGCTCAAATTCATAAATATTAATAAATTTAGGAGAAAAAATTTTCATGATTAATAAAATGTTAGAACCTTTCTCAAAAATTTTTAAGACAAATTCAAAACCTGAAGCTTTCTTTTCGCCCGGTCGTGTAAATTTAATCGGTGAACACACTGACCATGAAGGCGGCTTTGTATTTCCTTGCGCTATTGAATTCGGGATATATGCTCTTGCTTGTAAGAATTCATGTGATAAATTGCGCTTGTTTTCTATGAATTTTGATAAACAAGATGCCTCACCGTTTGAGATCGCTTTTAATGAAATCTCGCAAAAATTTGACTCCCGCACATGGGTTAATTATCCCGTCGGAGTCGCTGCTATTCTCATGAAACACGGCTATAAATTTGATTCTGGCATTGATATTTTATTCTCTGGGAATCTTCCGGACGGTGCTGGGCTGTCATCATCGGCGGCTATTGAAGTATTAACTACTAAAATTTTCAGGGAAATTTTTTCGCTTGATATTGACGGAGTAAAGGCCGCTTTATTCTCTCAGGAGGCAGAAAATAAATTTGTCGGCATGAATTGCGGCATAATGGATCAGTTCGCTGTCAGTATGGGCAAAAAAAATCATGCTGTTTTGCTAAATTGCTCAACACTTGAATATTCTTACGCGCCTTTAAATCTCGGAGATCATAAAATTATTATCACAAATTCAAACGTGCCGCACTCTCTAGTGAGTTCCGAGTACAATTTACGCCGTCAACAGTGTGAAGAGGCCTTATCTGATATTAGAGCAGTCAAAAATATTTCTTGTTTGTGTGATTTAAGCATCAACGATTTAGACGAGTATTCATATTTAGTAAATAATAGCGTGAATTTACGCCGAGCACGTCACGCAGTTAGTGAAAATGTCAGGGCTTTACGGGCTTTAGAGTCGTTAAAATCAGGAGATTTGCAGACTTTCGGGCGGTTAATGAATGCTTCTCACGTTTCTTTACGCGATAATTATCAAGTTACAGTTAAGGAGCTTGATATACTTGCAAAATTAGCTTGGCAATTTCCGGGCGTAATAGGCTCAAGAATGACGGGCGGGGGATTCGGCGGCTGCACAGTCAGTATAGTTAAAAGCGATTTGGCAAAAAATTTTATTGACTTAATAGGCGCAAAATATAAAGAATTAACAGGACTTGACGCTAAATTTTACGAGACCTCAAGCACTGACGGAGCAGGACGAATAAATATATAGCAAAAAGCCGGGCGACTCGCTCAAACCCGGCAAAAAATTTTGATTTACCCTCCTAAATAAGCCGCTTTAACTTCAGGATTATTTAATAATTCCGCTCCTGTACCTGATAAACTCACTGCTCCGACTTCTAAGACATATGCTTTATTAGCAATTTTCAGAGCTGCAAAGGCATTTTGCTCGACTAATAAAATAGTCCTGCCTTGTGAGTTAATTGTGCGTATGACCTCAAAAACTTCGTCTACTAGAATCGGCGCGAGTCCCAGTGAAGGCTCATCAAGCATTAACAAATCAGGACGGCTCATTAAAGCGCGTGCCACTGCTAACATTTGCTGTTCACCGCCTGAAAGAGTCCCCCCTTTTTGCCTGCGTCTTTCTTTGAGTCTCGGAAAAAGTGAATATACATATTCTAAATCTTGCGCGATTCCCTGTGAGTCATTGCGAATATATGCACCGAGATTTAAATTTTCTTCGACTGTTAATTGCGGGAGAATTCGGCGGCCTTCAGGACTTAAGGAAATACCTAATTTTACGTGATCTTCTGCAGGTTTGCCCATTAATGAGACTTCTTTATGATCACGCGGTGAATTATAAATTATTGCTCCGTCATGAGCTTTAACGAGTCCCATTATTGCACGTATAACGCTGGATTTACCCGCACCGTTCGCGCCTATGAGTGTAACGATTTCTCCGTAATTTATCTCAAGTGAGACATTTTTTACCGCGTGAATAGCCCCGTAATTTACATTTAAATTTCTTACTGTCAAGACTTTCATTTATTCCGCGCTCCCTTCGTCAAAATCTGAAGCCCCTGCGCCTAAATATGCCTCAATGACTCGCGGGTTTGCCTTGATTTCTGCCGGAGTCCCTTTCGCAATGTGAACGCCTTGATCTAAAACTTGAATATAATCGCATACATTCATTACGACTTTCATATCATGCTCAATTAATAAAATAGTCAGGTCAAACTCATCGCGCAGTCTTCTAATGAAATTCATTAACTCTTCACTCTCTTGAGGATTCATGCCCGCTGCAGGTTCGTCAAGTAATAAAAATTTCGGCCTTGTTGCAAGTGCTCGGGCAATTTCGAGTCTTCTCTGCGCACCGTATGGAAGTGAAGAGGCTTTCTCGTCGGCAAATTCGGCGAGTCCAAGCTGTGATAATAAATCTAATGCACG
>CAJOEQ010000180.1:1441-4632 GCA_905233515.1 uncultured Synergistales bacterium | reverse complement strand
CGACTGACGCAACAAATTTAATAATATCTCCAGATCATAATAACGCAGGTGCTGTAAATTTTTTGTTGACACCTTCAGGAGCTTGTGATTCCGTCGACGAGTTCATGAAGGTGTCTAATTTCGTTAATGCTTCAGATTATACCAGTCCTGACAAAAATTTTTCAGTTGTTTATTCAGGCGGCGACAATCAAGTTGAAGGCTCAGGATTCAGCTTTGATATTACATTAAATAATGTCCCGTCCGGAAAAATGGGAGTTGTGGGATTCGGGAAAATTTTTTATTTGACTCCTGAAAATTGCGGCTCAATGTATGAGGCTCTTATTTATCCCGCTATAAATGCTCTTCCAGCTTATCCGAGCGGCTATAAAGGCATATTCGGCTCAATGTTTCGAGAAATGGGCTTAAAAGTTTGGTCAGTCCTAGATGATGGGACTTTGCGCGATGTTACTGACTATGTAGGAGCGGGCGCAAAAATTTCAGACGATAATAATATAATGCTTTATTACGGCGTAATGCTTGCTGACAGAAATATAACCGCAAATGATGAGGGCAACACTTACCCATTTTCACCGGAGGGCGAAACTCTTTTAAGCGATGGGAAGGCAGATAATCATTTGAAAGCAGCTTATTATTTCGAGGTTCTGGACGAGGACGCAAAAGTCATAAAAGATTCTGACAATCAGGCGGGAATTTCTTTTGAAGTCATGAGACCGGGATTTTTTGCAGTTGCAGATGAGTCAGCTGAGGAGAAAAAATTAACTTGGATTTACGGCGATATGGCAAAATCTGCGAAAACTGAGACAATTTCAGGCTATACTAATCAAATTACAGGCAGCAGCGGATTTTCTTTCAGTGTTGAAGTAGATTCTAATTCAGTCCCGAGCGGTTATACGCCTATAATAGGATTCAGCAAATTATTTGAATTCAACGCGTCAAATTTAGGCACTGAAGATTTTAACACGCTTAAGACTCGAGTCACTGAACTTACTGCAAACTCTGAAACTTTTTACACGACTGATTATACAGCTTTAACAGCCGCAGGAATTCGAGTAATGGCCGCTTATCCCGATTTAGATATTTCTGATAAAGACATAACGGACTCAATGCAGTTCGGGCTATGGGTATCGGGCGAATCTGTATTAATGAGTTTCGGGGCTGTTGCTGTTGACCGCGAAATTACTTCAAATGAGGGCGAATTATTAAATATCGGCGTTGAGAAATCCCCTTTAATGAGCGATGGACTCAAAGACGGCATTATAAAATCTTCATGGTATATCACTCACACTAGCAATAATAATAATTTAGGCTTTACAGGAGGTTCAAGCGGTTGTAATTCGTTCGCAAGTTCGTTGATTCTCTTAGGACTCGCATTTACTCTCAAAAAATTTAGCAAATAATAAAAAATTGCTCCTTTCATTAATATAAAATTTGGCTCCCTGTTTTATTGAGAATTAAGAACGGGGAGTCTTTTTTTGTATTTTATGCGATAATTTACGAGTAAAAAATTTTTTTATTATTCAAAATTGGAGATGTTAATACAAATTATGTTTCAGACGATAGATCCTTTTCTAGTTGGCGGATTATTATTTTTTATGAGTCTAGTTGCCGGTACTATATCAGAAAAATATAAGTTTCCTTCACTGATATTATTTCTTGCAATAGGAATGTTAGCAGGAAATGACGGACTCGGCGGATTAAATTTTTCAGATGCAGACGCAGCAAATAACATCGGAACTTTTGCACTGGCATTTATACTTTTTTCGGGCGGCTTCATGACTAGCTGGTCAGATATTAAGCCGATAGTTACACAAGGTATAGTGCTTTCGACTCTGGGTGTGTTATTAACTGCTGTAGTTGTAGCTATTCCCATTGCTATGTTTCCGGGAGTCTCATATAAAGATGCTTTCTTGCTCGGCTCAATAATTTCATCAACTGACGCGGCGGCGGTGTTCTCAATTTTGCGCACTCAAAAAGTAGGAGTCAAAGGCAAATTAAAGCCATTACTTGAATTTGAGTCAGGCAGTAACGACCCTATGGCGGTATTCTTGACTTTAACGGCCATAATATGGATTTCGACTCCTGATGTTCCAGTCGGAGAATTAGCTATTAGATTTGTCGTTCAAATGTTAGCGGGCGGCTTAATGGGCGTAATTATGGGCAGATTTGCTTGTTACATGATTCAACGCCTGAGAGTTACAAATGAAGCCTTATATCCAGTATGGGGAATTGCGATTGTGTTAATTACATTTGGACTCACTGAGACAGTTTACGGAAACGGGTATTTATCGGTCTATGTTTGCGGGATCGTCATGGGAGGCCGTGAATTCTTGTATAAATACAGCTTGCAAAAATTTCATGAGGGTTTTGCTTGGCTCATGCAAATAACAATGTTCTTAGTGCTTGGCTTATTAGTAGATCCCAGTGATTTAATTGACTTCTCAGTTATAGGTGCAGGATTATTAATTTCATGCGCGTTAATGTTCCTTGCGAGGCCTGTAGCTGTATTTATCGGCTCAATGTTCAGCAAGTTTAATGTACGCGAGAAATTATTTATTTCCTGGACAGGTTTACGCGGTGCAGTGCCTATTATTCTTGCGACTTATCCATTAACTAACGGACACCCTCAAGCAATGTATATGTTCAATGTAATATTTTTCGTCGTATTGACTTCAGTATTAATTCAGGGGAAAACTTTAGCATTTGCGGCGAAATTATTAAAACTTGATGCGCCGGTTAGAGAGACAAAATCATATCCATTAGCATTTGACAGAACGCCCGGCACAGGCTCAGAAGAAACAAAAGAAGTAGACTTATTTGAAGGTTATGAGATAGTCGGGAAGTGCGTTAAAGATTTGCGATTCCCTGAAGGCGTTACGATTTTATTAATTAATCGCGAGAAAAAATTTTTGATTCCTAAGGGTAATACTAAATTGCAGGCTGGCGACACTCTTTTATTATTCGGTGAACATGAGAAATTACCGGAAGTTATAGAGAATCTAACAAAGAGACTCGATCAAGACAAGATAGAGGCAAAATAAAAAAATTGCGCTGATAAGTGAGTAAAAAACTTGTCAGCGTTTTATTATAAATTATTCTACAAAAATATTTTGTCTGCCGCCTTTAGTAATATCTATATAGCCTTGATCCGTGATTCGGAGTTCGAGAATTACGCTCAAACACAAGAAAGACAA
>CAJOEQ010000180.1:0-1381 GCA_905233515.1 uncultured Synergistales bacterium | reverse complement strand
TGTGAGTTCGCCTGCTACTTCTTCAGCTTTTAAATAACTCATAAGGCCGCCTATTGGTAATGCAAAAGAGTTAATAATTTTTTCGCCCTGAGTTAAAACAAGACCCCCGCCCATTTTAGCAAGTTCATTTAAAGCCGTGATAATGCTTTTATCGTCAGCACCGGCAACTACGAAATTATGTGCGTCATGAGCAACGCTTGAACCCACTGCACCGGACTTAATGCCCAGTCCCTTAACAAATCCTACACCGAATCGCCCCGTGTTATTATGACGTTCGAGAACTACAATTTTTGCTAAGTCGTTTAATTGTTCAGGTTTGGACGTGTCAATTTCAAGAGTTTTAGTTATTATGCTGCCTTGAGTAATGCCGATTGCTCGAATAATTTTATTATTTGTATCAAGTTTTATTTGCTCACAAGTCGGAATGTTAGTGATTTTAGCTTTCATTGCCGGAGCTAGATTAAAATCTTCATTCATTGAGAAAATATCACCGTCATTAACGATTAAGCGGCCACTTTTCCAGACATATTTAACGCTAAAATTTTCGTTTATTTCTGTGTCATTGAGAATAGCAAAATCTGCAATCTTCCCGGGAGCTATTGAGCCTCTATCATAAAGTCTAAAATATTCGGCTGGGCTTAGAGTAACAAGTCTTAGTGCTACAAATGGATTTATTTTTTCACGACACATTATGCGCATTTTCTCGTCCATGTGTCCGCGTTCAAGCAAATATCTTGCTGTTATATCATCACTGACAGCCATACACCGAGCCGCATTTAAAGGATTTTCACGAATCAAAGGCAGCAAAGTTTTTAAATCAGGAAATGCCGCGCCCTCTCTTATCATGAGCCACATTCCCCGCGATAATTTTTCTCTAGCCTCGTCTAAAGTCGTGCATTCATGATCTGAGTCAATTCCTGAACACATATAAGCATTTAAATTTTTGCCTGATACTCCCGGAGCATGTCCAGTTAATGGCCTGTTACCTGCTGCTAAGATTTTGCCCCATGCCTCAGCGTCCCCGCCTATAATTGCCGGATAATTCATCATTTCGCCTAAATGCTGAGTTAATCCCTCGTCGAAAAAATTTTTTATTGAGTTCATATCTAATTCTTGATAAGGCGTTTCAAATTCTGAAGCAGGTACACACGACGGCGCACCGAAAAATATATCTATAGGCAATGACTGAGAAGCAGCGAACATATATTTAAGTCCGTTTACTCCCAGAGCGTTAGAAATTTCGTGAGGATCAGCCATTACTGCGCTAGTTCCATGAATGGCCGCTATATTTGCGAAATTTGCCGGAGTCATCATAGTATCTTCTATATGAATATGTCCGTCAATCATTCCCGGAATTAATGCCCGCCCTTCAGCGTCAAAA
>CAJOEQ010000179.1 GCA_905233515.1 uncultured Synergistales bacterium | reverse complement strand
GCATATTGTAAATTTTTATCGTATTCGTCTGAGAGCGCATAAAGTCTTAATTTTGTTTTACCGGGCTTGACTCTGATTCTGCTCAAAAATGAATCTTCAGCCTTCAGTGCTTGATTATCAGAGTACGCTATGCCGCCCATCTCTCGAATTAATAATAAATATTTTTCATCAATTACGCTGTCAACGTATATAATAATATCTCCTTTTTTCTCTATAATATTTCTGCCCAAAGTAATAGAATCGTCGTTTACTCCGAAAATTAAAATAATATCAGAAATTTTTTGAGCGTTTATCCTGACCCATCGCAGCAAATCATTACCAAATCGAGCAATTAAAGCCGTCGCCGTCGTGGAAAATGCAACTAAATTAATCAGCAGGAACAAAAACACAAAAAGTGGATTCCTTGAAATTGGTAAACTATAAAACGCATCTCCATTAGGATGACCTGAAAACATTCTGCCGACATCTATAATAGATCTTATAATTACATATGGAATATAAAACAGTGAAGAGTATTCACTCTTAACCCAGATTAATTCTTTATGTAATTTTTCCGGCGACTCGAGGGCGGCATTTTCCAGCACTAAATAATTACACGAACAATATAAAATCATTCCAAATACAAACATAACAAAAAATGTTGTCCTTAGCAAATCAGTTTTTTGATTAGGATTTTTCGAGATATATATTAAAAGTATCATACAAAAAATTATCGAACAAATTAACGATATAATTATATTTAATACATTCATGCTTCAATGCCTCCAGACTCGTTAGAAATTTCAGCTTTATTATACGTGATTTAATAAATTATCGCGCAATATTCTTGACATCTGCAAAAAATTTCTTGAAAATATAACAACTAAATATTATCAGGAGGCAAATTTTACAATGCCCGTTAAGAAATCCGAATTATATTCTACTCTCTGGGAGGCCTGTAATAAACTTCGCGGAGGTGTCGAACCTGCTAAATATAAAGATTATGTGCTTATACTCTTATTCTTTAAATACGTCTCTGACAAATTTAATAATGACCCCTTATCTGAATTCATTGTACCTGATGACGCGTCTTTTAATGTCTTAATCAACGCTAAAAATAAAAAGGATGTCGGCGAAATTGTTGATAAAACTCTGCAAAAATTTTTAGAAGCTAATAATTTAAACGGGGCATTGCCTGATGTCAGCTTTAATAATTCTAATGAACTCGGCTCAGGTAAAGAATTAATTGATAAAGTTTCGGGCTTAATAGGAATCTTTGAGAATCCCGCGCTTGATTTCAGCAAAAACCGAGCTAACGGCGATGATATTATAGGCGATGCTTACGAGTATTTTATGATGAAATTTGCTCAGGAATCAGGCAAAAGCAAAGGACAATTTTACACACCTAGTGAAGTATCACGAGTTATCGCTAAATTAATCGGAGTCGAAAATATAACAAAACCTGCTACAATCTACGACCCTGCGGCAGGAAGCGGGAGTCTCTTAATTCGTGCAGCTGATGAGGCACCTTCTGACTCATTCGGGGACTCGTTGATTTCTATTTACGGTCAAGAAATTGACAACGCTACAGCAGGACTCGCAAAAATGAATCTCGTTCTACATCAGAAAGGCACCGGCGTAATAAAAAAAGGTAATACCCTTTCAGCTCCGAAATTTCTTGATAACTTTGGGCAATTGCGGCGATTTGATTTCATTGTTATGAATCCTCCTTTTTCTGATAAATCATGGTCAGACGGCGGAGTCTCTCAAGATATTTATAAACGATTCGACGGATTCGGGACTCCTCCGGAAAAAAACGGCGATTATGCTTGGCTGTTACATGTTATAAAATCGCTTGACTCAAATGGTAAGGCCGGAATCGTTCTCCCTCACGGCGTATTATTCAGGGGCAACGCTGAGGAATCTATACGAATTAATTTACTTAAGACTCGATTTATTAAAGGCGTTGTCAGTTTACCAGCTAATTTATTTTACGGTACAGGAATCCCCGCATGTTTATTATTTATTGATAAGTCAGACTCGGATAAACGAGAAAATATTTTCTTCATTGACGCTAGCGATGGATTCAAGAAAGACGGCAATAAAAACAGGTTACGCGAGCAGGATATAGAGAAAATTGTACGAGTCTATAACTCACAAAAAGAAATCCCCGGTTATTCGCGGCTCGTGCCATATTCTGAAATCTTAGAATTAAACGCAGGAAATATGAACGTCCCACGCTATATCCAGAAAGAAGACGACTCATTACCTCAAAATATAGAGTCTCATTTATTCGGCGGAATTCCTGAACATGATATAAACTCTCTTAATAAAATTTGGCAAATATCTCCGGCTTTAAAAGCTAAAATTTTTTCACTCATTAAGCCCGACTCAATTGAAAATTTTTTCATGAATGACGAGTCTTTACGCGCTCAAAAAATGAAAGAATCTCAAGAAATTTTTACACGCTGGGAAGTCAAAGCCCGTGAAATTCTCTTAAATATAACTCAGGACTCTATACCTAAAAATTTAATTCGTGAACTCGGCGATATGATTTTAAATGAGTACTCAAATTCTTTAATTATCGATAAATACAGCGTGTTTGACTGCTTAATGAATTACTGGAACGAAATTTTACAAGATGATATTTACGTCATAAAGGCTTATGGCTATGAGGCAGGCCGCGAAATTTCTAATCAATACGACAAAAACGGCAAAATTAAAGACTTTCAAGGCGAATTAATACCTCGTGAAATTATTGAGCGCGTTTATTATAAGAAGGAACTTGACGAACTCGAATCTCTCAACGACAAAATTAATTATATCAATTCTCAAATCGAAGAGTTAAAGCAGGAGCAAGACGACGACGAGCCGGGCAATAAAATAATTTCAGACATGGAACAGAAAATTAAAGCACTGTTAAAAGAGTCCCGCTCACTTCTCAAAAAATTAGACGAGTCAGTAATAAAGAAATATAAAGCTCTGACAGTTGACGAGATAAAATTTTTATTGTTTTCTCACAAATGGGCGGCTTTCTTGAGACAACAAATTAATAACGAGATCGACACCGTTTTAAATGAGTCAGTCTCTAGACTCGTCATCATCGCAAAAAGATATGAGCATACACTCAACGAATTAGAGAACATGACGCAAAAATCACGCGAGACAGTGCGGGCAGCGTTGAAAGGAATGGGCTATAAATGTTAATTTATCCTGA
>CAJOEQ010000178.1:5842-9046 GCA_905233515.1 uncultured Synergistales bacterium | reverse complement strand
ACAATGCAAATAATTTATATAATTCGTTCTGTCAGACCAGATGTAAGGGAAAGCTCCGGCGTGCAAAAGTTTTTACAGCTGTTAGAATGCATCTGCTATATTCAGGAAAAGCAAAGCACAAAAACTGTAAAGCAAATTTACTTGACAAGAATACGCAAATTTAAATATAATCTCACTATGACAGAAGAAAACGATAACGACAGCGATATATTAAAGCGCAGGATATATTTTAACTTGTTATATGATTTCTACTCGCCGTTATTGACAGAGCGACAAAGGAAAATTTACGAGACTTTATGCTTCAGCGACTTAACTTTAAGCGAGGCAGCAGAAGTTCTCGGAATAAGCAGACAAGCCGTACATATCCTAGCACGCAAAATAATGGACAAACTTGACGGACTCGAGAAAGATTTACATTTTGCAGCGAATACTCAAAAACTTGAATCCAGAGTCAAGGAATTAGAACAAGAAAATAAATCGCTGCGTGAGGAGTTATTAATATTTAAGGAAGGGGGAGAATAAAATCATGTTTGACACGCTGAAAGAAAAATTATCGGCTGTGTTCGCAAAATTAAGCAGCAAGGGCAAATTATCACCTGAAGACGTTGATAACGCTTTAAGAGAAGTGCGAAGGTCTTTACTTGAGGCAGATGTTGATTTTAGAGTCGCAAAGGACTTAATCGCAAAAATTCGTGAGCGCGCCCTAAGTCTCGAAATCTTACAATCAATCACAGCAAATGAAAGAATAGCCGCAATTGTTTACGAAGAATTAATCTCAATGATGGGCAAAAGTGTGCCGCTGATTATCTCACCTAAGCCCCCGACTGTAATATTAATGGCAGGTTTACAAGGTTCAGGGAAGACTACAACAACTGTAAAACTTGCAAGATTTCTCAAAGATTCCCATAATCCTTTAGTCGTTGCCTGCGATTTGAGAAGGCCGGCAGCTGTTGAGCAATTAAGAGTCCTAGCTGAGAACGCAAAAATTTCATTTTATGGCAGCACAAAAGAGTCAGACGTGTTAAAAGTCGTAAAAGAATCTGTAAAATTTGCTGAGTCTCACATGAATGACGTTATAATTCTTGACACTGCTGGAAGGTTGCACATAGACGACGAATTAATGACGGAATTAAAGAAAATTGCTGAAATCCTGCCGCCTCATGAAAAAATTTTAGTCGTGGACTCAATGATGGGTCAAGAGGCTGTCAATTCCGCGAAATCTTTTCACGAGTTATTGAATCTCACCGGACTTATTTTAACGAAAATGGACGGAGACGCAAGGGGAGGCAGCGCACTCGCAATCAGAGCAGTTACAGGAGTCCCTGTAAAATTTGCTGGAATTGGCGAAAACACTGACGCGCTAGAAATTTTCAGCCCCGAACGCATGGCCGGCCGCATTATGGGAATGGGAGATATACAAGGACTCGTCGAGAAGGTAAAGGCAGCGGGTATCAGTGAAGAAGAGATAAAGACTCCCGGGAGAATGGCCAAACAATTTAATTTAGAGACTCTATTAAAGCAATTTGAGCAGTTAGAAAAATTAGGGCCTCTTGATAAGATTGCGGGAATGATTCCGGGGCTTGATAAGATAAAAAATTTTAGAGCTGAAGACGCAGATACAAGCATTTTGCGTAAAAACAAGGCCATAATTCAATCAATGACGCGTGAAGAGAGACTCAATCCACGAATAATAAAAGGCTCAAGACGGCGCAGGATTGCGGAAGGGTCAGGAACTTCGGTTCAAATGGTAAATCAATTGCTCGCTCAATATGAACAAATGAAGAAATTATTTAAAAGTTTCTCATCAGGTTCAGGGGGAGTCAGAAAGCTCAAGTCTTTATTTGGTTTTGGCAGGTAAAAATTTAATTATTAATTGGAGGTGCAAATCTAAGAATGGCGGTAAAGATTCGTTTGTCGCGTCAGGGCAGGAAGAAAGCCCCATTTTATAGATTAGTAGTAGCAGATGAGAGATCACCGAGAGACGGAAAATTTATAGAATTAATCGGTACTTATAATCCTATGACAGATCCGGCATCTGTGAATATTAACGAAGAGAGGGCTTTACATTGGCTGAAGGAGGGAGCATTACCTTCAGATACGGCGCGCGGGCTTTTAAAGAAGCAGGGAATCTGGGACAAATTCAAAAACAGGGAAGCGTAAAAGTTTATTCCCCTGTTATTATTATTACTTATTTAATTTCATCGTAGACCGCGAATAAAACAGGAGGTGCCACTTTAATGGTCAATTACAAAGAGCTTGTAGAGTTTATCGTCAAACACCTAGTAACGCAGCCTGAGTCAGTAGGCGTTGAAGGCAGTGAAGGCGAAGGCGGAAATAAAATCCTGATTCGGGTTGCCCATGAGGACGTGGGGCGAGTAATCGGGAAGAGGGGAGCAACGATCAACGCTATCCGGCTGTTGGCCAAAGCGGCAGCAGTCAAGGCCGGTGAAAGGGTTGATGTTGACATCATCGAGGACTAAATAATTAACGTAAGCATAATAACGGCATTCCCGGAATTATTCTCAAATTTCCTGAATACAAGCATTCCGGGTCGTGCTGTAAAAAATGGGCTTGTCGGCGTTGAACTCGTGAATTTGCGCGATTTTGGCCGGGGGAATTATAGACAATTAGACGATTATGCGTTCGGTTCGGGCGGAATGTTGTTCGCAGCTCCGCAATTGAAAGACGCTTTAAATTTTGCAGCGCATAAAGGAGTCAAACCGTTTGTAATATTCCCTTCACCGCAAGGAGTCTTAATCAGTCAGGAAATAATTGAGACTCTAGCACATCAGGAACAAGTTATTATAATCTGCGGACATTATGAGGGCATTGACGAAAGATTTACGCAAAAATATATAGATCTTGAAATCTCTATAGGCGATTGCGTTTTAACCGGCGGAGAAATCCCCGCAATGTTGATAATTGACGCGATGTCGAGACTTGTTCCCGGTGTAGTCGGCAAAAATAAAGCTGTTATAGAAGACTCATTTTATCGGGGGATGCTTGATAATCCGAATTATACGAGGCCGTTTTCATGGGAGGGACTCGACGTTCCAGAAATTTTAACGAGCGGCAATGAAAAGCAAATTTCACGGTGGCGCAGAAGAGAGGCAATAAATCGCACTCTAACACGCAGGCCGGACTTGATAGCAAGAGCTTCTATACGGGATTATTTAGCTGAAAAAGTTAATCTTGCTGTTATCG
>CAJOEQ010000178.1:0-5764 GCA_905233515.1 uncultured Synergistales bacterium | reverse complement strand
ATGATCATGATTTACGCGAGAAATTAAAAAATTTATATCCTGAGGCAAAAATTATAGGCAGTCTTGCAAGATTACAGAGCGAAAATATTTTAATCGTGAAGATTCACGCTTGTTCAGGAGATAATTTGCTGCATAGTCTTGAATTAAAGCGCAGATGTCTAGAACATGAAGGCGAAATTATATTTTTATTTGCTGACGATGAGAGCAATTTTTATAATGTTCAGGGCTTGGCGGGTTATCTCTATGAGGCAGGACAAGAAATAATAAATGTTCCGTTGAATATATTAATAGGAACCGCTTTAGACAGGTTATTAGGGAAGCGTTAAATATTTATTAGGAGGCATTATTTAAATTGAACGCTGTAGATTTAGTTCAAAAGAAGTACTACAGAGAAAATGAATTACCGGAATTTAGGCCGGGCGATACTCTGAGAGTACACGTAAAAATTAAAGAAGGTACCCGCGAACGTATACAGGTCTTCGAGGGTATAGTAATAGCAAAGCAGCATGGTGGACTTGATGAGACTTTCACAGTGCGCAAGATTTCTAACGGAGTCGGCGTTGAAAGAATCTTCCCGGTGCATTGTCCTTCAATTGATAAAATTGAGGTTCAGCGTCAGGGCAAAGTCAGACGAGCAAAATTATATTATCTCCGCAAGTTAAGCGGGAAAGCAGCAAGAATCAAAGAACGCCGCAAATTTGCATAATAAAAAAATTGTCCCCTGTCATGAATTCACACGGCGGGGGAATTTATTTTTGCTTTAATATAAATATTACTCTTCATTCATGCCGATTAAATCAAATTTTTCTGTTGAGATAATTATTTCATTTACCGGCCAAGAACATTTTACACAAATAGTGCGATCCGACAAGTTATAATACCAGCCTTCACGCGAGTCCCTGAAATTATCAGACGTTATAAAGCGCGCTATTTTCCGACCGTCGACTCTGACCCAGTACGCGCCCTTCTCTTTGCTGACGAGTCTTAAATTTATTTGCTGTATAGTCTCGTGATAACTGCCCTCACGCGTGAAAGTTATAATTTTGCGATTTCCTGATTTTACGTTTATTTTTATGCTTGAGAATTCGCCCCGTTTATAATTTTCTGAATGGCCGTCGTCGTCATAAAAAGTAAATTCGTTGTCGTCATCTGCTCCGATTAAGAAATCAAGAGTCTTTAACGAGTCAAAATTTATGCGTTTAATATCATCGCTCGTGAAAAAAATCGAGTTCCCCCGCAAAAACATGGGAATGCTTGAACTATCAACCGGAATATTAATCACTTGGCCGCCCTGATAAAGTTTTAAATTATCGTTCATATCGTACCAGTTACACCCGGCCGGCAAATAAATTTGTCGTGTTTTCGCGCCCTTCTCTACGACATTTGCAACAAGTATAGAATTTCCAAACATAAACGTAAAATTATTATCGCTGTAAGTGTTCACATCATCAGGAAATTCAAGAAATAGCGGCCTCATTGCTGGAAGACCTGATTTATTTGCTTCATTCATGAGTGAATATAAATATGGCAGCATTCTATAACGTAAAGCAAAAGCCTCACGAACTTGCGGGAGAATCTCTTCATACATGAAAGGCTGAGTCACTGTGTTGTCATTATTTGCTGAATTCAGAGTAAAACGCGGCTGGAAAATTCCATTTTGAATCCATCTTAATAATAACTCGCTTTCAGGAGCTCCGCCGGCAAATCCTCCTATATCACAGCCCATATTAGCACAGCCTGATAATCCCATTCCTAGAATCGTAGCGATATTAAATTTTAACGTTCGCCAGTCCGTCAAGTTATCGCCGCCCCAGACTTGCGCATATCGTTGAATTCCTGCATAACCTGCTCGATTAATTACATATGGGCGTTCATTTGGATAAACATTTTGTATTGCTTGAACAGCTGTGAAGGCCATCAAATTAGAGTGAATTATTTTGAGTTCCGCCATAGTCCCGCCCATGCCGTTATTATCGCAAAATGCCTCGCGGTCTTCTATGCCGTCAAATTCGCAATTGTCATTCCAGACAGTTTTTGTGCCTTTGCGCAAAATATTTTTTTCGAGAAGTTCACGCCATGAGTCCCGGCCTGATTGACTCGTGAAATCTATAAATCGACCTTCACCGCCCCACCATCTTCCGTAATAGTCGCCTGATTTATCCGGAGTCTTTATAAACGCGTTATTATTCTCGTAAAAATTTGCGTATGGGTGATTCTTTAAGACTCCCGGCTTGAGATTACAAATTACGTTAATTCCCATCGCGTTCATTTTAGCAAAAAATTCTTCAGGATTCGGGAATCTCTTATAATTCCAGTTAAAAGTATATCGCAAATTATCTTTTTCACCGCTTGAATACCCCGAAGCAAGCCAGAAATTATCAATGTAAATTTTTTCGCGTAAATGTTTCTCGATTAAATTATAAATTTCTTTATCGCAATTTTCTTCGAGTTCAGCATAATACATTGAAGACGCACAATAACCGAGTGATTGTTTTGTCGGCAATATAGTCCGCCCTGTGAGCCATGTATAACGCTCGATAACTTTTTTCATGCTTGAGCCGTTAATAAAGAATAAATCTATATCCCCGCCGTCAGTCTGATAATAATTATATCGCTCCCAGTAGCCCGAAATCTCTTGACCTAAATCAAACACGCAATCATAAGAATTATTATAAAATATTCCCAGTGAATGCAAATTATCTCGATTCACACGAATATAAAAGGGAATATGTTTATACATCGGGTCGCCGTTTTCAGGGTCATGGCCTATAGCGTCTTTAGGAGACATTCGCAAGCGTCTAAATTTTTTGTCAAGATTCCCCGTTTTCTCGCCGAATCCGTAAAAGAAATCTTTTTCTCTCGGCCTAACTGATCGCGCTCAAATGAACGTTCGGGCAAATCTCGATAAATGCAAGTGCCTTCACTATTATACAGCGCAAAATTCAACGGAGATTTATTCATGACTAATTTTAGAGTCTTAGTCGTGAAAGTTAAATTTTTCTCGCTTTCTTGATAATCTATATTTAATGCGTTAATTCTAGCTCGTTCACCTGCAAATAAATTATCCAGCTCATCAGGCCAAGCCGTTGTAATTAATGCATATGAGCATTCACGAAAAGCCCGGGCAAAAGATACCCGGACTCTTATAACGTCATCGCTGAGAAATACAAGCATTATATCGGCATTATCACATTTTATAATATAGCCGTTATCGCTTTTATTTATGGCACGAAAATTTTTTATCAGCATATTACATACCTATTAAATCAAAGTCTTCAAATGAAATTTTGAGCGTAAAATCTCGATTCGGGTTCGCAAATTTTATAATTACTGCGCGTTTTGTCTGGCTGTAGTACCAACCTTCAGAGGCAGAGTCAAATTTTTTGCGATTCAAGAAATGCTCAAGTTTCTTATTTCCTAGTGAGACCCAGAACGGGCTGCGGTCTTTGCGTATGAACTCAACAGCGAAATTTTTAACACTGTCAGTATATGAGCCTTCAGAATTGAAATCAAGATTTATGACGCTTGAGCCTGACATTTTTATATTCGTCTTGTGATATACCCCGTTAATAAAATCGTTGCTTACTCCGTCATCATCATAGAGCGTGTAATTTCTCTCGCTGTTATCTTGAGTCGGTGCGATAATAAATTTCAAGTCAGTTACTTTATCAAGTGCCATGCTTGAGAGCTTATTTTCTGCCATGGGAATAATTGCGCCGTCTCGTATAAACATGGGAATCGTGGCCAAATCTACGGGAATATCAATAAATTGTCCGCCCTCATAGAATTTATAATTATTATTCCAGTCGTACCAGTCAGACCCAGCAGGTAAATAAACTCGTTTAATTTTCTGTTCAGGCTCAATAACATTTGCAACTAGAATATCACGACCGAACATAAACTCAAAACTTTCATCAAATACGCGTGAGTCATTCTGAAATTCATAAACAAGAGCGCGCATAATCGGAGCTCCCGTTAAATTTGCCTCATACTCAAGCGAATAAAGATATGGCGTGAATTTATATCTCAGCAAAATAGCATTACGAATCAAATCAGCCGAATTCTTGAACATCCAAGGCTCAGTAACTGTATTATCATTGCTAGCTGAATGAATCGAGAATCTAGCTTGAAATATTCCATTTTGAACCCAGCGCACAAATAACTCTTCAGTCGGAGCAGGCCCCGCAAATCCGCCTATATCCGCGCCCTCGTTAGGCTGACCTGATAAGCCCATGCCCGTAATAATCGGAATATTATATTTTAGACTCTCCCAGCTCGTAAAATTATCGCCGCACCATGTTTGAGCGTATTTCTGAATTCCTGCACTTCCTGATCTGCAAACTATATAAGGCCGAGCGTCTTTATTATGTTCACGGACTGAGTCCCCGCCGATTTTACACATTATTGTGCACATTATAGGCTTTAATTGTGCGATAGTTCCGCCCTTACCGTCAAAATCAACTCGCGAGTCTTTATCAACTAAGCTGTCATATTCACAATTATCGTCCCATATTGAGTCCGTGCCTACGTCAATAACATTTTTGATTAGATAATCCATCCATGCGCGGCGTGCTTCAGGTTTTGTGAAGTCCCAGAATGCTCCAGTGCCTCCCCACCAGCAGCCGAGTGCAATTTTTGAAGGGTCTTTGCTGTCTTTCACGAAAACATCACGGCTCATGAATTCATTAAATAACGGGTGAACGAGCAAAATTCCGGGCTTGACGTTCGGGACATTCTGAGCTCCTTTTGCGTTCATTGCTGAAAAATATTCGCGGGGATTCTTGAATCTCGTAGTGTTCCATGTGAAAACGCACCTTTTACCGTCAACGCTCGTATAACCTGATGACAAATGAAAACCGTCAATCGGGAATCCTTCAGCTTTTATTGTGTCAATGAATTCAAGCACTGCGTCGTCGCTGTCTTTCTCTAGTTCGGGATAATACATTGATGAGCCTTGATAACCGAGCGCGCGTTTTGGCAACAATGCAGGCCGCCCAGTCAAAAGAGTATAATTATTTATAATTTGCTTGATTGAATTCCCGCCGATAAAGAATAAATCAATGTCTCCGCCGTCTGACTGCCAATATGAATAACGAGGCCAATAATTACTCTTTTCACAGCCCATATTAAAGACTGATTCATAAAAATTGTGATAAAAGAGTCCTAGTGCCTTGTGATTTCCGCGCGTTAATCTTATATAAAATGGTATATGCTTATAAAGAGTGTCGCACTTCTCGGGATTATAGCCCATTGCGTCAGTTGCACGCTCTCTTAAAAAAGTTTGATTCTTGTTTAAGATTCCTGACTTCTCACCGAATCCATAAAAGCAGTCATCTTCATTCATTCGGCTATAATGAGTTACTCTATTATTTGAGTCAAGCGTGAAGGGATTACCAGCTAAAGACGAGTAAATTTCTGTGCCTTCTGAGTCGTAAAGTCTCATACATAGCGGATCTTTATCAAATTCGAGTCTTAATTTTGCAGTCGAGAATGTGATTTTATTATCGGACTCGTTAAAAGCAGGCTCAACGGGGGTTACTCGTTTTCTTTCACCGGTGAATAAATTATCAAGCCTATCAGCCCACCCAGTAAGAGCTAGAATATATGACTCCTCATCAAATTTTTTGTCAAAAGAAGTCCTAACGCGAATTATATCATCAGTCAAGCAATAAATTTTTATGTCAGCTGAATTAGTGTGAAGTATATAGAAATTTTCTAATTTCTCGGAGTTAATAATTTTTGCGCATATTTCCATGTTATAAAT
>CAJOEQ010000177.1 GCA_905233515.1 uncultured Synergistales bacterium | reverse complement strand
GCCGGGGATTTCTTGAAATTCTGTGATAGTGCAGGAGTCGGACTCGTTTTTATAAGCGCGCTTTAAAGACTCTGCGACGGGATGATTTGAGAATCTTTCTACATGGGCGGCCAAGTGCAATAATTCCTGAGAGTCTATAATTTCAGGATGTATAGCAGTAACTTCAAAGACTCCGCGTGTTAGAGTCCCTGTTTTGTCGAATACTGCGCAATAAATTTTTGAGAGTCTTTCAAGAAAATTAGAGCCTTTAACGAGAATTCCCGACCGTCCAGCCCCGCCGATTCCCGCAAAAAAAGTTAATGGAATGCTTATAACAAGAGCGCAAGGACAGCTAATTACAAGAAAAGTTAAAGCCCTATAGAGCCATTGCCCGAAATTCTCCCAGCCAGTTATTAACGCCGGAATAAACGCAAGAGCAATCGCACATAAACACACAGCAGGAGTATAAATTTTTGCGAAACGTGAAATAAAATTTTCAGATTTTGCCTTGTTAGTGCTTGAGTTCTCTACGAGTTCTAAAATTTTCGCAGCCGTTGAGTCCTTATATTCCCGAGTTGTCTTGATTTTAAGCAGTCTTTCAAGATTCACCGAGCCGCTTATAAAAATTTTTCGGTAAACTTTCACCGGTTAAAGCTCGCATATCAAGCGCGGAATTTCCGGAAATTATAACGCCGTCAAGCGGTATTTTTTCGCCTGGTTTGACAATTATAATGCTGCCTATTTTGACACTTTCAGGGCTGACTCTTTCAAGCGAGTTATTTATTTCTATATTTGCGTAATCGGGCTTGAGATTCATTAAATTTGTGATATTTTCTCGGCTCTTATCAACTGCATAGTCCTCAAAAAGTTCACCTATCTTGTAAAATATCATGACAGCCGACGCTTCTGTATAATTCCCGTCGTCATAATAAGCTAGACATAATGCGCCTATAGTTGCTATTGACATCAAAAAATTTTCGTCAAAGATTTCACGTTCTCTGATTCCGTCAAGAGCTTCTAATAAGACATCATAACCGGCAATTAAATAAGGCACGAGATAAAGCGCGAATTTTGCCCACTTCTCTAATTTGATAGAATCAGGCAAGAAACTAAGAATTACAAGTATAATAATTGACAGGACTACACGAGCAAGAGTCCGACACATTTTTTTATTGCCCCCTATAAATAATCAAACATTCATTTGAATATTTGACATTATAGCGCGTTAAAATTTTTCGTCAATTGTAGGACAAGTAATATTAAAAATTGATTCAATCGTAGCGTGTAACAAATTTGCTTCAGGCAGCGAGTCATTAAATGAGTAGTGAATTTCTTGGCCGATTCTTTGAGTCTTCACGAGATCAGCGCGCTTTAATAATTGCAGATGATGAGAGATAACGGCTTTGCTCATTCCTATAGCTGCGGCAATGTCCGAGACACATTCACGGCTATGACATAAAATCCATAAAATTTTTAAGCGTGTAGGATCTCCTAATTTCTGGAAAATTTCAGCGGCATTGATAAATTTCTCGTTATCGGGCATTTTAGCGAGTACTGATTTTATATTAGTATTATGATCATGAGGCAAATTTAAATTCATTCTTTCAAGTCCTTTGCTAGTAAATAATACAAATTATCTCACACTCGGCAATAAGCATAAAAAAAGGGAAGCCGTTATAGCTCCCCTTGTAAAAATTTTCGTGTATTTATTGATTGATTTCTCTGATGCCTGAGAATGTATTAACTTCTCTGTTACTCTCAAGAATAAATACTGTATCTGACTCGTTAACAGTTCTGGGAATCGCTGACATATCATCATCGAAAACTTTAGAAGCTCCGAATGATATATCAGTCGTGCCGTATTGAGTCGTAATTTCTGTATCAGTATATGTTGCTGTGTCATAGCTGCCTTCGCCTGGAGGTGTCCCGCCATCACTCGGAGGAGTCCCGCCGCCTTGATCGCCGCCCGCTGCAGTCCAATTTATTACAGCACTATTTGAAATCTCCACGCCTTTTTCTGCGTCGATTCCTGCTTCACCTGCTGAGTTTTGCTGTTGATTTCCTGCTGTGAGATTCAGAGTTCCGCCGTTAATTACTACATAGCCGTTTGAGTCGATTCCATCGCCGCCCGTTGACGTAATAGAAAGAGTGCCGCCGTTCATAGTAAATACTGAAATATCATCTTCATTAACGTTGATTCCGTCATCAGGAGCAGTTACACTAATTTTGCCGCTGTCGATTACTAAATGCGTTTCAGCGTCGAGTCCCTCAAAAGTTGTTGAAGTAACATTCAGACTTCCTGAAGCTGTGCTGCTTTCTGCACCGATTACCATAGAGACGAACGAATAAAATGCCGCGTCCATTTTGTACATTTTTTTCTGATCGCCTATATCAGTGCCGTTAACTTTTGTAGCGTCTTTTTTCGGCTCAAGTTTCATGATTCTATAAACATTTGATCCGGTAAAATTATTTGTTGTTCCGTCAGCAATAATGACTCTTGCGCCTGCATTTGCCGTTACTATGTCAGTTCCCAGAGTCTTCCAGTTAGAGGCTACTTCTGTCTCATCATCGGGGCCGCACTCATAAACATCATGGAATACTAAGGCCGGTGCAACATCACAGCTTACTTCTACGCCGTTAAGTATAATCGTAACAACTGCGCTAGAGTCATCATCATCGCCCGCGTCGATCCAAATTTGACCGTGCCATTTTCCTGAAAGTCTATAAGTTCCAGGCTCTGTAATGTGTAAAACGGGATTATTATAAGCGTCGCTTGCTGAGTGAGTCATGACCTTATAAGCGGCTATACTGCTATCAGTCGTTGCTGAAACACTGAGTCCCGGTAATGATGGACGCTCACCGCTTGGAAGATCTGGAGGAGTCCCGCCGTCTGGGGGTGTTGGCATGTCTCCGCTGCCCATTCCCGGGAACATTCCGCCATTGTCGCCGCTGCCCGGTGTGAATTGTCCGCCGTCACTGGGAGGAGTCCCGCCGCCGCCCATTCCGCCGAATTGCATAGGAAGAGCCGCAAAAATATATTTTCCTCCGAATTCGCTGCCCTTACTTGCAACTATATCGGCTATTTCATCACTGACTACGCTTGAAGAAGTATCATAATATACTACATATTCTTTGTCTTCGTCCTTTACTGCTGTCTGTGAGCTAGTAAAAGTTAAATCATTTGTCATATAACGAATATCACGAGCAATATATACTCCATTGTCTGACTTTGTAACAGCTGCTAAATATTCGTCTTCGTCAAGTTCTTCTGTTCCGTCAGTTCCTAGAGTCCAATATTCAGCCGCGTGCTTAGGGTCAGCGTGCCAGACATAATTATTTGAAGGAATTGATGAGCCGTCTTCTGTAGCTGTTGAGCCGTTAAGAACTATATTAATTACTTTGCTCTCGTCATAAGTCAACGCAGAACTACTCACATAACTTGCAGGGATCGTGAGTCCGTTATACATTAATTGAGTCCCGCCCGAAAAAGTTACTTGCTCGGTTGTTGTGTCTTGACCCTTACCCTTAGGATTATAGGCAAAAACTACTCTGTCGCCATTTGCTATTACGATTGTATCGCCGTCGAATTCATTAACAAATCCGAGATTTAATGCTGCCTGAGTTGATTCAGAATTTGAAATCGGAGCGATATAAATTTGCGGGTCTCCGCTGGCATTGTTTAGTGTTGCTCCCTTAAAAATTTTGTAAGTTGCTCCGCGCTGTAAAGAAGGTGAGGCAATACTGAAGACTTCTTCTGGAGTCGTTACTGTTTCGCCGCCGTCATATATAAAAGTATTGCTGCTGCTTCCGCACCCTGACAATGACAGAACTAACAAAGCCATTATAGAGATATAAATAAACCATGAAAATTTTTTAAACATTTTTATATAATTCC
>CAJOEQ010000176.1 GCA_905233515.1 uncultured Synergistales bacterium | reverse complement strand
GGAGGAAACGACTAGGGCGACTCGCCTAACCCGTAAAAATTTTATCATTAAGCACTAAACCTCACAAAATTGAAGCAAATTTACAAAATCGCCGGAAAAATTATAGAAATCTCATCACGTTATGAGGCCATTCACGAATATTGCAAGGATTATATTTTTTCCGGTGAGCCTGATTTTAAGATTAATACTGCTGAGTCGGACTTTATTTTGGAACTTACGCGCGAATATACCCCTGATGAGTTAGAAAATTTGATACTCTATAAGAAATTATCCGAAAAAATGCCCGACTATGACACTTTTTTAATGCACGGCTCAGCAATTGCTATTAATGGCGCGGGCTGTATTTTCACTGCTCCGAGCGGGACGGGGAAATCTACTCATTCAAAATTTTTGTGCGAACTCCTGAAGGATAAAGCCGTAATGGTAAACGATGACAAGCCTTTAATCACTGTTTCACCTGACAAAAAAGTTACTGTTCACGGCACTCCCTTTAATGGTAAACACAGGCGCGGTAATAATATTTCTGTACCGTTAAAAGCTATTTGCATTCTCGAACGTTCGGAGCAAAATAATATTCACGAAATATCATACTATGAGGCATATACGACTCTTTTAGCGCAAATCTACAGGCCGGCGACTCATGAGAGACTCGCGAAAACTCTTGAACTTCTTGACAGAATGAACGGGATTATAAAATTTTATCGTCTCGGCTGTAACATGAGCATCAACGCCGCTGAAGTCTCATATAATGCCATAATGAAGGGGGAATAAATTTTTATGAAGTTAAGCAAAGATTTTATTGCTCATCAATCGGGGGATGATTTTATTCTTGTTCCGACTGGGACGGCTAAATTTTCCGGAATCGTAAAGGGTAATTCTACATTTGGATTTATAGTTGAGTCGTTAAAGAATGACACAAGCGAGTCAGAAATTGTGAGTGCTTTACTTGAAAAATTTGACGCTCCCGAAGACGTAATAAAAAATAACGTTCACGAGACTATAAATAAATTGCAGGGAATTAACGCGATTGAATTTTAGCGAATATCTTGATTTAAACGGGACTCTGACATATACGAACGTCGGAAGGAGCATGATGCCTCTTTTGCGTCAAGGCCGGGATCTATTCACGATTACAAAGAAGACCGGTGAGCGTTATAAGGCCGGCGATGTTGTATTATATGAGCGTCAACCTGATAAATATATTTTGCATAGGATTATCGAAGTCAGAGAAAATGATTATATAATTCTCGGTGATAATTGCATAAGTAAAGAATACGGAATCACTGACAAAAATATTTTAGGTGTCATGACAAGTTACACCCGCGCGGGCGTTGAATATAGCGTAAATAGTCTAAGCTATAAAATTTATACGTTCCTGATAATGCACACGATCGGGACGAGAATTTTTTTAAAGAAATTTTTACACAAATTAAAAAGGGTCATAAAATTTTTTATTTATCATGGACAGACAAGAATACAAAAAAATAGCTGAAGTAGTAATATATCTCGCTGGCTGTGCTGTTAATTCGCAAGTGCCTGACAAAGGAAAATTTTCAGGTGTAAATCTTGAAGATATGCATAAATTTGCGGAATTTCACAAGATAAGTGCGTTAATCTGCATGGCCTTAGAGTCCGCCGGAGTCAAGAATGATTTATTTTTGCAGTCTAAGGGAATATCTTTCAGTAAAGCCGCTAGATTTGAAATTGACTCGCTGGAATTATTTAATAGACTTGAACACGCTAAAATTTGGTATATGCCTCTGAAGGGTTTTATCATGAAAAATTATTATCCGGCCTTTGGAATGCGTGAAATGTCCGATATAGATATATTATTTGACTCGAGTAAAGCCCGTGAAGTCCGAGAAATAATGCAAAGTCTTGGCTTTGAGACTAAAAAATTTAATGCCGGCCCTCATGATGTTTACCAGAAAAAGCCAGTCAGTAATTTTGAAATGCATAGAAATTTATTTGGTCCAGTTGAGCAAAATTTTTATAATTATTACTGCAATATTAAGAGCAAATTACTTCTTAAAACAGGCAGCAATTATTACTACGAGTTCAGCAAAGAAGATTTCTATATATACATAACCGCGCATGAATATAAACACTACTCTTCAGGCGGTACGGGGCTGCGTTCGTTGATTGATATATATTTATTCATGAAAAAATTTGCTGATGAGCTAGATTATAATTATATTGCTTGTGAACTTGCAAAACTCGGCTTGACTGAATTTGAGGCGAATAATAAATCACTTGCTATGAATCTTTTCGGAGTCGGCAAAATTTCAGATTTAAATCAAGAAATATACGAGTATATGATTTTTTCAGGAGCAAAAGGCACTCTTGATCATAAAGTTCACAATAAACTCAAGACTCGCAGCAAAGTTAAATATTTATTTGAGCGTATTTTTTTATCTGATATAGAACTTAGAGAGCGATTCCCATTTTTCCATAAACATAAAATATTATTGCCGTTTCTTGTAATTTATCGCGGATTTAGAGCTCTGACTGTCAAAAGAAAATCTATTTTACAAGAGATAAAATTTTTCATGAAAGCAAAATAAAATTCCCCTGCAGCTATAATAATTATAGGGAATTAACAAATTTATTCGCTTGCTTTCTCGACTAAACGCTGCCCGAGTTCATATGCTTTTCTCAAGTCTTCAGGGAATATTGTTTTATTGCGTTCGACTCGTTGATTCCCGTCAAACATGTTGCACTCATAGCGCGAGTAATCACTAAATTGCATAGTCTCATAAACACAAAGACTCTCGTTATAGCCGAGTACTCGTTTAAATGCCGCGTCATTTATTGCGAGTAATTCATTATAGCCCATTTTTGCGGCTGTTGATTCGGGGGCGTTCATTGTGTAAATACTTGCTGTGCAAATTTTTTGTCGACGTTCTTAATTACTTGCCCGTTTGAGTCAGTGCTATATGTCATAACAGAGAAAATTAATCTCTCAATAAATGATCTCATCATGCCGGTTACAAAGCTGAAATAAATCGGGCTGCCCATCACTATAATATCAGAGTTAAAAGCCTTCTCAAGAACTGGCCGCAAATCATCGCGATAAACACAAATGCCGTCAAAATTTTTATTCTTTAACTTGCAGGCAAAACACGACACACAGCCTTTATACTTATAATCATAGAGGTGTATTAATTCCGTCTCAGCTCCTGAGTCAGAAGCTCCCTTCATTGCGCTTTCTAAGAGTTTCGCAGTGTTAAAATTTTTGCGCGGACTCCCATTTACAAATAATGCTTTCATATTTTATAGCATCCCTCAAAAAAATAAAAAATTTTTCCTTGACCAGTAACAAATTTTATTATATATTAAACG